>CAZWSD010000348.1:0-4062 GCA_964636535.1 uncultured Acidobacterium sp.
AAGGACGTGAAAGAGTTCGTGCAGATATTCACCAGCCTGAATCTGTTTGCTCAGCCGGTTCTCTATAACCCTTTCATCAAGATCAGATATCTGCATACTATGTTTTATTTCAATCCATTCAGTTATCAGACTTGGTGCTGGCAGGATGCGCTGTTTCGTCCCACCGCGCCTCATCTGGTAGCGTGGTTTGTTTATCCTGTGTGCAGCTTTGGCACACTTTTTATTGGTTGGCTTGTATTTGAGCGTACGCGCAGTTCTTTTGGAGATGCACTGTGAGTGACGCACCCATCGCCATCCTGGCGCGCAACCTGAGCAAGGTTTATCGCATTTACCGCAATCCGGTGCATGCCCTCACCGAAACTATCACCGGCAAATCCCGGCATATCCGCCGTTCGGCATTGGATAACATAAACCTGGAGGTCCGGCGCGGGGAAATCGTCGGCGTGTTGGGGCGCAACGGCGCGGGCAAGAGCACGCTGCTCAAAATCATCGCCGGCACCCTGGAGCGCACCGACGGCCATCTGGACGTGCGCGGCCGGGTGACCGCGATTCTGGAACTGGGCAGCGGATTTCACCCTGACTATACCGGCCGTGAAAACATTTACATGGGCGGCATGTGCCTCGGCATGAGTAAGAAGGAGGTGGATTCAAAAATTGAATCCATCATTGACTTCAGTGAACAGCGCGAAGTCATAGACCAGCCGTTCAAAACTTATTCCACCGGCATGCAGGCGCGCCTGACGTTCAGCGTCGCTATCAGCGTGGATCCGGACATCCTGATTGTGGATGAGGCCTTGTCGGTGGGCGATGCTCGTTTTCAGCAGAAATGTTTTTCCTGGATGAATAGGCTGCGCGCACGATCCGCGACCGTCTTGCTGGTGACTCACGATACCAATACCATCACCACGCTTTGTGATCGAGCCATTATCCTTGAGAAGGGGCAGGTTTACAGTGAAGGCGATGTTCGCTCGGTCTCCAGTGACTATCTGAAACTGCTGTTTGGTCCAACCCAGTCTGCTGGGTCGGTACCTACGCCCGTCTCGGTAAAAACAGCTAATGCTTGCTATGCTCCGATCGCAGAAAGCGCCATGACTAAGGAACAGGCACAAGTTGCCGCAGTATCTGCCCTCCCTCAAGCGGGTGTCTCCAAGGCGCCTACGGCTCAGATCACGCAAGACACTGAAACAAGTAGCCTGCCTGCTCTGGATGCAGGTACCGTGCGGCAGAATGACGATTTGTGGACCGGAGTGCGCGTGGATACCACGCAGCGCTACGGAACCAGAGAAGCAAAGCTGCTGGAATGGGGCATGCTGGACGAACGAAATCAGCACTGTCGGATTTTTGAATCCGGGAAGCGATGCCGTCTTTATATGGTACTGCACTGCGAGCAGGACATAAATGATATTTCCTGCGGCTTCGCCATTAAGGATCGGCGCGGCACAGTGATGTGGGGCGTCACCAACATCGGCCAGGGCCAGCAGGCCTACCAAGCGTGCGCCGGCGAGACCTTCACCGTAACCGCGGACTGCACCATGTGGCTGGCGGCCGGTGATTATTTCGTCAATCTAGGCGCGGGCCACCTTTCCGATGCCAAGATGCTAGACTTCGTGGAAGACGCCATCCAATTCCGGGTGACGGGACCCGGGGGGATTTTCACCACCGCAATCGTGAATTTGCAGACCACATTCAAGATACAGCCGGGGACGGCGGCATGACCCCGTATCCCCGAGGGGTGTTGCACGCACGATTTGCGGTGGGTGGCTTTGGGGAACCGCCCAGGATTGGAGCAAGGCGTGAGGCGGTGTTTCCATGATTTTCAGGAAAAAACCTTCACAGCCCCAGCCTCCACAGCGGCTGCGCTGGACTCCTGAACTGATGGACCAATTTTGGGATGGACTCTCTAAGACCCGTCTGGTTGAGCTAAGTTTTTCTCGCGGTGGCGGCAAGGCGCTCATTTCGGCTATCGCTCATCTGTTACCGAAGAATGGTCGTATCCTGGACTTTGGTGCGGGTGACGGAGATTTGGTCGAGCTGATGTGTGCGCGCGGCCTGCGGGTTGCGGCTTTTGAGCCATCGCAGGGCCGCAGCCGAAATCTGCAAAACCGGTTGGCTGGCCAGCTCGGATTTTTGGGCGCCGTCAGCGGAAAGTCCGCTGAATTATTTGATGTGGTCATGGTGGTGGAAGTCATCGAGCACATATTGGAAGAACAGTTAAACGACACTCTGGAGCTGCTTGCGCGATTCACCCGTCCGGGTGGAATTCTGATTGTGACTACGCCAAACAATGAGGACCTGGATTTGAACATGGCTTACTGTCCGGTAAGCAATACCCTGTTCCATCGCTGGCAGCACGTCCGCTCCTTCACCCCCACATCTCTCGCGGCATTACTTGCAATATATGGTTTTGAGCAGGTTGCGGTGCATCAATTGGAATTTCGAGATGATCTTTATGTGCCTTACGATAAGGTATGGGGGGACTCATCCGTAGCGTTGCCGCAGCATATCCTGGATTTACGTGCTAATCATCCGACCTACGCTGGGTCTGGAATGGGCTTGATGTATATCGGTCGGCGATTATCGCCAGAATGAGCTGTTGCGGAAAAGCAGGGAACTTAATTTGCCTGCCCGAGAATACGAAAATACTTTGCTCCCAGGTTCGCAGACCGCAGGCGACGGAAAAGATCGTGCAAGTAGCATGAAAGATACGATCAAGAAAATTTTCGGCCGCCATTACCAGCCATGGATTCAACGTCCGTACGCCGCGCTGCATCCGCAGCACCTGATTGCAGTCGCGGGGCGGCACTTGCACCTGGGAGGCGCTTTTTGCCGGCGCAAACCGGTCTGGCATCCCTTGAGGTGGCTAGCGTCGCCGTTGGAGGCGGTAGCACGTGCTTCGGAACACAACTACCGCTGTTATTACCACCGGTTTGGTGTTGCGGCTGCCGCATTACCACATGATCGAGAAAACCGCCGTGAGGTATTGCTGGTCAGCGGCTCGTTGAGCTCCGGCGGCTCTGAGCGGCAGGTAGTGTTGACGACGATGGGGTTGGCACATCGCGGGCTGCCGGTGCAGTTGGCGGTGGTGTATTTGCGCACGGAAGCCGAGCGTTTTTACCTGCACAAGCTGGAAACGGCGGGCATGCCGGTGCTGGAGTTTGACCGTGATACGTCGCGGGACGATGCGCGGGGTTTGCGGGAAGTGCTGCGGGCGGTAAGCACGCTACCTTCTGTGCTGCGCGACGTAGCCGATTATGCGCGCACGCTGGCTGTGCAGTACCCGGCGGCGGTGCATCTGTGGCTGGACGAGGTGAACATCAAGGGCGGCTTGGCGGCGGTGGCCGCAGGCGTGCCGCACATTATTTTGAGCGGCCGGAATCTGCCGCCCAACCATTACCTTCTGTATCAGCCCTACATGCGCGAGGGTTATCGCTGGCTGTTGCAGCAACCGGGGATAACGCTCATCAACAATAGCAGGGCGGGGGCGCGGGCCTATGAGCGCTGGCTGGGGCTACGGAAAGGCAGCATCCGGGTGGTGTACAACGGTTTTGATTTCGATGACGAGCTCTTGGAATGTTGCCGCCGCCAGCGGGCGGCTTATCGTGAACATCATGGCATTCCGCAAACTTCACTGTTGGTAGGAACGGTGATGCGGCTTAATGAAGAGAAGCGCCCGCTCCTGTGGGCAGAGATTGCTGCGCGTATCGGACGGGAGCTGCCCGAGGCCCATTTCCTGGTAGTGGGCAATGGTCCCTTGCGGAAACCGTTGGAGGCGCAGGCTGCACAAGCGGATCTGGCCGGCCGGCTGCACGTGGTCGGCGTGGAGAAACAGGCGCTGGACGCCATGGCGGCCATGGATTTATTCCTGCTGAGTTCCCGGGGCGAAGGGCTGCCGAATGTGCTGGTGGAGGCGCAGGCGCTGGGGGTGCCGGTGGTGACCACGCGGGTGGGCGGTGCCCCGGAAGCGTTGGATCATGGGCGCACCGGCTGGGTGCTCGGCAGTGACAAGCCGGAGCGGGCAGCGGCCGAGATTGTGCGCTTGCTGAGTGATCCCTCCTGGCTGAG
>CAZWSD010000349.1:0-4057 GCA_964636535.1 uncultured Acidobacterium sp.
CGCATCCGCAGGAGCCGTGGGTGGGAGGGCCGGCGCAGGAGGCGATTCGGCGGAGGTATATTGATACGCGCTACCGGCTGTTTCCTTATATCTACACGACGGTGGATCATGCTTCGCGGACGGGGATTCCGCTGATGCGTCCGCTGTTTCTGGATTTTCCGGATGCGATGCCGGACAAGGCTCCGATGGATGACAGCGTGCCGAATGAGTATCTGTTCGGGCCGGACCTGCTGGTGGCGCCGCCGCATTATCCGGACGAGGTGCAGAGCTATGCGGTGACGTTTCCGCCGGCGCCTTGGTACGACTTCTGGACGGGGAAGCTGGTGGCGAATGGGGGATTTACGGGTTTGGCGCAGAAGAAGGTGCTGACGAACCAGACGGTGTCTGGCGGGCAGGGATTGCAGACGACCGAGGTGACGCCGACGCTGGCGGTGCTGCCTGTGTATGCGAAGGGCGGGTCGGTGATTCCGATGCAGCCGCTGGTGCAAAGCGTGATGCAGAAGCCGGTGGGTCCGCTGACGCTGCGGGTGTATCCTGGGCCGAATTGCCATGGAACGCTGTATGACGACGACGGGATCACCTTCGACTTCAAGCATGGGGATTATCTGCGGGTGCGTTACACGTGCGCGGCGGCGCCGGGCAGGTTGACGCTGCACATTGGCGAGCAGGAGGGGAGTTATCCGGCGTGGTGGAAGCAGATAAGGGTGCAGGTGTATGGCTGGAAGAGCAGCCATGCGCAGGCGGAGCTGGATGGCAAGCCGGTGAGCGGCGGGAAGTATGATGCCGCGCGCGGGATGCTGGAGGTGGTGATTCCGCAGAGCGCGAAGGGCGGGATGCTGATGCTGAAGGCGGAATGAGGACGGCGCGGTGGATGGAGGTCAGCAGACGCGGATGAATTCGAGGTTGTAGAGTTGGGCGAGTTTCTGGAGGGTGCCGGATAAGTGTCCGACGCCGATGGCGCAGTGGTGCGCTACGCCTTGGGCGGACCAGTTTTCGAGGAATTGGCGCGCGCCGATGGGGAAGCGATAACGGCTGTTAGCGTTGCCGATTTCGAGGATGGGGCCGGGGACGGAATGTGCTTCGGCGACGACGAGCTTGAGGGCGCCGCCTCCGGTTTCGGCGACGGAGAGCAGGGTGACGGGGCCGTGCTTGACGCTCATTTCGACGGAGAGGCCGCGGCCGACCTTGCCGTGATAGACGCGGAGTGGGCGCAGCATGGGTTTTCCCTGTGCGATGGCGACGTGGCCGGGGCCGTCGTGTCCCATGAGGACGATGTTGTCGCGGTAGTCGTTGGCGTAGAACTCGGTGAAAGAGCCGCCGGCGCCGAGGAGGTCGAGGATTTTCATGGCCTGGACATTTTTGATTTCGAGTTCGCCGGCAACGGGGATGCCGCGCGCGGTGAGCAGGCTGCAGGCGGGAATGATAGAGCTGAGCGTGTCTTCGTTTTCCGGGACGCCGCTGCCTTTGTAGTAGTAGGCGAGGGAGCCGAGGCGGTGCTGCTGGACCAACTGATCGAGGGCGACGGAGGTGCGGGCGGCGCGGTCGAGTTCCTGAGCGGGGGTGCCAGGATCGACGTCGAAGGCGTTGCGGAGTTCGGCGAGGCGGGCGTTGATTTGATCCTGGGCGAGGTTGCGGCGGAGGGCGGAGAGCTCATCGACTTCGATGATTTCGATGTGGGTGCCGAAGGTGGAGGATTGCAGGGTGAGGTCGGAATAGATGTCTAGCATGCCGCTGTAGTAGTGACCCATGACGCCGAGGCGGTTGTGCTCCATGGAGAAGGCGACGCGGGAGGCGTCGATCCATGCGGTGATTTCGGACCAGACGTGGGGGTCGTCCTGGAGCATGCCGGTGACCTGGTGGAAGCGGATGCCGGAGCGTCGGAAGACGTTGGCGATTTCAGGAACGGAGCAGGCCTGACAGTGGGCGAGCCATTCGCCGGTCATGGCGGTGCGGTCGTTCATGCGGTTGAAGGATTCGTAGTCGATGGCGGCCTGCGGGCTGAGGTTGAGCACGATGACGGGGACGCCGGGCCGGCGGACGACGGGAAGCACCGTGGAGGAGAGCGCATAAGTGGCAACGTGAAGAAAGATGAGATCGACATCGGCCTGGCGGAAGGCGTGGCCGGCGGCGAGGGCGCGATCCGGTGAGTCGATGAGGCCGAGGTTGACGACGTCGGGGCCGAGAGAGTGGATTTTGGACTCGATGGTCTGGTTGTAGGACTGGAGGCGGGATTGCAGGCCGTCGAACTGTTTCCAGTATTCGGCGAGGCCGATGCTGAAGAGACCGACCTTGTGGCGCGGAGCCTGTGTTTGCTGATTGAGCATGCCAGATGACCTAAGCACAACGATACCGCGGTTGGTGCGGTTGGGAATTGCGATGCGGCGTACGGGATGGCGATTCAGGCGTAGGAGGAGCCCGCCTTGCTGTTGGCCGGGGCGCGCTGGGAGCGGATTTTTTCGAGGTAGCCGCTGGAGCGCAGGGCCGCGAGCGGGTCAGGGGGCAGGCCCTTGTTCTTTCGCCATGCCTGTACGAGGGGGCGGACATCGGTGAAGAAGGCGGCGCGGAAGCATTCTTCGGCTTCCACGAGGCGGCAGTGATCCTGAAGCCCGGCGAGTATTTCTCTGTCGACGAGGGCGGCTCGGGCGAAAATGTCCTGGGCGTTGCAGACGGTCTGGACCATGGCTTCGATTTTGCTTTTGATGTTGTGGCTTTGGTCGATCATGAAGGCGATGTTTGCAGCGCGATCGCCGGCGAGCAGGATTTCATGGAAGATGCGGAAGACCTGGTAGGGATCAATGGAGGCGATGGTGAGGTCGTCGTCGGCGTAGCGGCGATCGTTGAAGTGGAATCCGCCGAGGATGCCTTCGCGGAGGAGCCAGGCGACAATCTGCTCGATGTTCTGGGACTGGTAGTGGTGGCCGGTATCGACGAGGACGACGGCCTGCGGGCCGGCCCGGCGGGCGAGGAGCAAGGCCATGCCCCAGTCAGCGATGTCGGTGTGATAGAAGAAGGGCTCGAAGGGTTTGTATTCAATGAGGAGGCGTTGATCGGGGCCGAGAGCGTTGTGGGTTTCGGCGAGAGCTTCCTCCATCCAACCGATGCGGCGGCCGATGTTCTGGGTACCTGGATAGCTGGAGCCGTCGGCGAGCCAGAGGGAGAGGTCGCGGGAGTTGAGTTCGCGGCCGATGCGGGCGGATTCGAGGAGATGGTCGATGGCGCGCCGGCGAATCCTGGCGTCGGGGTTGCAGATGGAGCCGTATTTGTAATCCTGACGCTGGAAGAGGTTGGGGTTGATGGAACCTGCGCGGATGGCATGCTTTCGTTCGAGTTTGCGGATGGATTGGATGTCGGCGAGGCCGTTGGGGAGATCCCACTCGACGTGGAGGGCGAGAGTTGGGCATGCGCCGGTAAGGGCATGTACCTGGGCTGCGTCGGCGAACTTGTCGTCGACGCAGGTAGCAGCTTCAGGCTGAAGGTACTTGCCGAAGCGGGTGCCGGTGTTTGCAAATCCCCAGGAGGGAAGTTCGATCTGAAGAGAATCGAGGGCTCGTGCGATTCGTTTCTCGGCGGTATCCAAAGTTCCTCCCGGGTCTCTACCTGGTGGTTACGGAATCGAGGGTGACCGGTCCAAGCAGGCCGGAAGGCAGAAGGGGTGAGTTAGCGGTATAGGGATGATAGTCAGTGAAGGTATATTTCTTGACGGCGTTGGGTTGTTGATCGCCAATGAGGCGATTGACCCAGGCATTTGTAACTTTGATGGTGAGGGTGTTGGCGCCGGGATGGAGCGCGGCTGTGGCGTCGATGCGATAGGGCGTATGCCAGACGATGCCGAGCGGCTTTCCATTGACAGAGACGGCGGCGAGATTGTTGACTTTGCCGAGGTTGATCCAGATATGAGCGCGAGGAGTGAACCATGAGGCGGGTGCAAGGATAGTTTTGGTGTAAGTGCCAGTTCCGGAGAAGTATTTGACGCCGGAGTTGGAGTTATCGCTCCAGGAGGCGAGTTTGTTGAGGGTGATGGATGGAGGGGCGCCCCAGTTGGGGGGGAAGGCGACCT
>CAZWSD010000350.1:0-4052 GCA_964636535.1 uncultured Acidobacterium sp.
CCCGCTCCGGCATCGTCAGCTCGGTCCACGCCTTCGGCAAATCCTCGCTCGGAACATGGTTCCTCGGCTTCCTCCTCATCACCCTCGCCGCCTGCGCCGTCGTTTATCTCGCCCGCCGCGACTACCTCGCCTCCGAGCACCCCGTCGAAGGCGTCCTTACCCGCGAATCCAGCTTCCTCTTCCTCAACCTCATCCTCGTCGCCACCTGCGTCACCGTCTTTGCAGGCACCCTGCTCCCCGTCTTCTCTGAAGTCTTCTCCGGCGACAAGCTCACCGTCGGCGCGCCCTTTTACGACCAGGCCGTCATCCCCATGGCGCTCTTCCTCCTGCTCCTCATCACCACCGGCCCGCTGCTGGCAAAGCGCGCCGGCTCGCTCCAGGCCACCCTCAAGCCCTTCCTCATCCCCTTCGCCGCCGGCGCAATCACCCTCACCGGACTCATCGCCGGCGGCATTCATCCTTGGGATAGCCGCGCCTCGCTCTATGCCTGCCTCGCCATCTCCATCGCCGCCATCGTCATCACCGCCATCGCCTCCGCGTTCCTGCGCGATCTGCTGTCAACCCGCGAAAACACAGGACTCACCCTCGCCGCCTCGGCCCGTCTGCTTCTCCGCTCCAACACCCGCCGCTATGGCGCATACACCGTCCATCTTGGGATGGCCGTCATGTTCATCGGCTTCGCAGGCACCGCCTTCAACCACACCGTCCAGGTCGAACTCAATCCCGGCCAGCAAATGCAACTTGGCCCCTATCACCTCACTCTCAAAGGCCTCCACGAAACCACCAACCCCAACTACGACGCCGAACGCGCCCTCATTCAGGTCTCTCGCCCAGGCAGCCATCCCTTCCAGCTCGCTCCCGAACTCCGCCTCTACCAGGCCAGCCAGTCCCGGGATACCACCGTAGCCGACCACTCCACACCCCTCTGGGATCTCTACCTCGTCTACGAAGGCAACGACCCGGCCAACAACATGGCCGTCATCCAGGCCATCCTCAACCCCCTCGTCGTCTGGGTCTGGATCGGCGCTCTCATCCTCCTGCTCGGCTCCATCCTCGTCATCGTAGACTTCTCCCTCAAGCGCCGCGCCCCATCGCCCGCTCAAAAGCCCGCACTAGCCGCCTCCAGAACCTCCTGATATCTGCCGCCGGCCAACGGGTCCTATCATCAACATCAGGGGAATCCTCCTCCCACCACCAGGAGCATCCTACCGATCCAGCCACCATGAGCCCTGCGCCGTCCACCTCCGAACCCGCCGATCAGCTCCTTCCAAAATTGGAGCAGCGCCTCGGACGCATCCATGCCCAGCAGCGGCTTGGCATCGAGCACGATCATGAGGCCATCTTCGGACACGGCCGCAACTTCTTTCACCCTGAAAATTGGTACTCCGCCCACCGCCTCTTCAAAACCGCCCTCAAACTCACCGGCCTCTATGGCATCGGCCACAGAAACGCCCGGAATATTCGCCTCCTCGCCAATACCTTACCCATCCCCCGCCTGCCTTCTCTCTTTCACGGCTTCTCCATCCTGCACATCTCTGACCTCCACGCCGACCTCAATCCAGAACCCATGCAGCGCCTCGCCCGGATCCTCCCAGACCTCCAATACGACATCTGTGTCCTCACCGGCGACTTCCGCGGGCAGACCTTCGGCCCCTTCGACGCTGCTCTCGAATCCCTGCGAAATCTCCGATCCCGCCTTCGCAGCCCCGTCTACGCCGTCCTCGGCAACCATGACTCCATCCGCATGCTGCCCCCCATCGAAGACATGGGCATCCGCATGCTCATGAATGAATCCCTCCCGCTCACCCGACACAACCAGCACATCTATCTTGCCGGGGTCGACGACGCCCACTACTACCGCGCCGACAACATCCAGCAGGCCGCCCGCGACATCCCGCCCGGCGCCGTTTCCATCCTGCTCTCCCACACCCCGGAAATCTACCGCCAGGCAGCCCACGCCGGATTCTCCCTCATGCTCAGCGGACACACCCACGGCGGACAGATCTGCCTGCCCGGCTCCATCCCCATCACCCTCGACGCCCGCCTGCCCCGCTCCATGGGCTCCGGCCCCTGGACCTACGCCGCGCTCGCCGGCTACACCTCGGTCGGCGTCGGCTGCTCCATTGCCCCCGTCCGCTTCAACTGCCCGCCCGAGGTCACCATCCACAAATTAACGTGTTCCAACACCGATCTGCAGAGTCCTAATATGGCCGGTCCCGAAGATGCCACCGGAAAAACAACACCGAAAGCACCATCTCGCCAACCATAAATGCTCCAACCACCACGGCTACGTCCACCGCGCTCAACCCGACTGCCTCCCTCACCGCCAGCACCGGAAAAAGCGCCTCGGGTATCTGGTCCAGCCCCGTCGCACGGCTCCCCGCCGCCAACCCAAGCCTACGCTTGCAAAAGCTCGCGAATAGATCCCCTCCCATCGACCACCCTGCCACCACCGCGCCCGTCTCCCAGCCCCATCCAATCCCATAAGCGCTGGCCGCTGTCACCGCCACCGCGCAAACCACTCCCCGAACCGTCTTCGACGCCCCAAGCAAACGCTCCCCGTCATGCAGAATCCAACCGCCATCCAACGGCCACCCCCATCTGCCCCCGGCCAGCTTCTTCGCCATGATAGGCGTGACGTTTGCCAGCGCCAGCAGCCCGGTCAACTCGCAGATCACTCGCACCTGCACAGCCATCTCCGCTCCGGAAAAGCCCCCGCCACCCACCACCATGACTTGACCTCCCGCCCAACCTGCCGCCAGCCTACCCACAAGCCCCCGTTCCCGGTCGTGACACCAGTCACACCGCCCCGAACCGCTCTCACCCCTGTTCGATCTTCTTCGCCTCCGCCGTCAGCCATGCCCGCAACGCGACCCGGTCCCGCTCGCTCATCGACGGAGCCCCGCGCCGCATCATCGTCATGAACCAGTCGATCTCCACCGGCAGCACCGGATACCCAATATTCGTCCGCCCGCCCGGCGCCTTTGCATCCGGCCGCATCGAATCCACCAGCGGCTTACCCGCCCCATTCAGAATCACCAGGAATGGCCACCCCGCGCCCTGGCCGCCAACTTCATTCTCAAACACCACTCCGCCCGGCGTGTTCGCATGCTTGCTGTCCTGCGGCATCTCGCCCGTATCCATCGTCGTAAACACAAACGCCTTGCTCAGAATCGCCTGCATCGCCGGATCGGCCAGCATCCGATCGTACAATTTGCAGTTCACGCACCACGACGCCCCAAACTCCAGCAGAATATTCCGGTGCTCCGCCCGCGCCTGCCCCTCCGCCCGATGTAGTATCTCTGCCGCTGAAGGCCCGACCGCCGTCGCCGCCAGCCCCGGCCTGCCTCCCAGCGCCATCACCACCGCCAACGCAGAACACCATCCCGCTCTCGCCGCCCAGCGCCTTGCCATACACACTCCTTCATCCATTACTCGAAAATCGAATGCTTCCCTTATACCGCACTCGCTGCCCTCAAATCTCCCGCCGCAGTCCCAGCCACAGCGCAATCCCCGCAACCTCGCCGGCCAGCGCCGGCAGAAGCATCCTCTGCAGCGTCCCCGTGGCCGTCCACCACTGCGGATCATGCATCGTCACTACCACCGGCACCGCCAGCAACACCACCACCGCAATATTCCGCCCCCCATGCCGCCACCGCCCATGCGCCACTTTCTGTTGTGCCCACCGCCGTGCGCCCCGCTTTTCGCCCCGCGCCTGTACCGACACCCGCGCCGCAAAATCCGCCGGAACCGCCACCTCCGGCTTCCTCTCTAGCACCGCTTCAATCTCCGTCTCCATCACCGCGTCCGCGCACACCGCGCACCGCTTCGCATGCGCCGCCTCCGCCGCCGTCAGCTCGCCACGCTCCAGCAATCTCCTGCGCACGCCTTCACATTCCGTAACTTTCACTTCACCGGAGCCCATATCTCTCTCCTGTCCTTCAGTATCGCCTTCAGCCGCTGCCTTCCCCGATGCAGATGCGTCCGCACCGTATTCACCGGCATTCGCATCACCTGCGCTATCTGCTCATAGCTGCATTCCTCCTGGTGGA
>CAZWSD010000351.1:0-4051 GCA_964636535.1 uncultured Acidobacterium sp.
CAGTAGAAGGGGAAGTTTGCGGCGTCAGAGGGCGACTTCATTTTCGCGACGGCGGCATAAAAAGCTTTGAACTGCGGAGCGTCAGGGTTGGGGGTGGGAAACGGCGAGAGGCAGCAGGGGCTCATGACATAGAGTACGCCGAAGACATTCGGATACTGCATGCCGATGCGGAGGGCACCGTAGCCTCCCATGGAATGACCGACAAGTCCGCGACTGAGGCGGTTGGGGATGGTGCGGTAGTGAGCGTCGATGTAGTGGACGAGATCGTGGGCGATGAACTCTTCAAAATCGCCGGTGGTTTGTGAGCGTGAATACATGGAGCCGCCATAGACGGTTTTAGAGTCAGGTAGAACTACAATCATCTGCCTTGCGCCCTGTGCATACGCGCCTTCGATGGTTTGCGGGACATGGATTTCATGGGTCCATTGTTCCGCGCCGATGGAGTAGCCGTGCAAGGCGTAAAGGACGGGAAAGCGGCGATGCTTGTCTTTGTAATAGCTGGGGGGCAGAAAGACAATGACCTGGCGGTTGACGGCTTCGCCTTCCAGATTGCCGACAAGCGAAGCGCCGTGAACCTTGATGAGCCGGACAAAGACATGGGGCGCCCCTGGGATGACAGGGGGAACCTCTGTTTTGACCTGTGCGTGGGCGAGAATGGAGCAGACGAAGAGCAGGAGTATCTGTGCCGCTATGGATTGGAGGATCTTGCGATGCGACATGGGTGGTTCTCCTGACTAGTTGGTGCCCTGAACGGGGAAGCGGTAGATGTCGATGCTGATGGGTGCGACGTCGACGGACTGCGGCGTTGCGTGGATGTGAATGGTGTTGATTTTGACCTGTGGAGGCTGATGGAGGTTGTTGGCGGCGGTGAGGGTGGGGCCGGTCATTTGCCAGAGGGTGGCTGGGCCGCCGAGGGTGAGGCCATCGACGTTGAGGGCGAAGTGCTGGGTCTGGCTGGTAGCGTTGACGACGGCGATGCTGAGGAATTTGTGATCGGGCGAGAGCGCGGCGACCATGTCGAGCGGATAGGTGGGGCTGCCGGCCTGCTTGTGGGGAAAGTCACCGAAGAGGTGCTGGGTGGGCAGCGGTTGTGGTGAATTTCCGGTGAGCTTGACGGGAATGAGGCCGGGACCCATGTGCCGGTCATAGAGCTCGAAAAGGAGCCCGGTGGTGTTGAGCGAGGAGGCGGTGGGGCTGATGTTGAGTGTTGAGACACCCATGGTGAAGGCGGACATGCGTATGAAGCCGGTGTGGCGCAGCATCTCATTGAAGACCATGGCGTAGGCCAGGGCGAGTTTGAGGTTGGTGGGCGCGCCGGTGTAAGCGTACTCGTCGATGGACATGAAGATGTGCTTTTTCTTCATGGCGGGGAAGAGTTTCTGGTAAGCCTGCCATTCTTCTGCCTTGATGCGAACGCGGTCGGAGGGTTGGCGCACCCATTGGAGCACGGAGAAATGACCGGGAACATAGCCGGCTTCCATATGAGGAAGCTTGATGCCCTTTTCCGCGTTGGCGAGGTCAAATCGCATGCCAGCGCGAGCATACCAATGCTCGGTGATGCCACTGAAGTTGCCCCAGGAGTGCTTGAGGAATCCGCAGGTCCAGTCGATGGAGGAGCAGATGCCGGCCTTGCTGTCAGGGACGTGCAAGTTGTTGGTGACGCCTTCAATGATCATTTCGTCAGGCATGGCGCCGGAGGCGAGGAGGGTGATGTTGGGGTCTGCGTTGCGCATGGCCTCGGCGAAGCGATTGGTTTTGATGACGTAGTACTTGAGGTCAGTGCGGCCGAGCTGCCAGGGGCCGTAGGGTTCGTTGCCGATATCCCAGAATTTGACGTTGTAAGGAGCGGGATGGCCGTTGCGGGCGCGCTCAGCGCCTAGGCGAGTATGGATAGATCCGTTCATGTATTCGACTTCATCAGCGGCGGATTGTGCGTCTCCGAAGCCGGCATTGACGGTGATGTAGGGGGTGGTGTGGATAAGTCGGCACAGGGTCATGAACTCATCCATGCCGAGGTCGTTGGACTGGACGGCGTTCCAGGCGTGGTCGAAGACGGGCGGGCGGGTGTCGATGTTGCCGACGGAGTCGTACCAGTTGAAGTCGGAGATGAAGTTGCCGCCGGGCAGTCGCCAGAAACCGGAGTGGACTTGGCGGAGGAGCTCGATGACGTGAGGGCGGAAGCCGTCGATGTTGTCGGATGGCATGAGGGAGACGGCGCCGATCAGGAGGTTGCCGGTGCCGGTGGCGGTGACGAGAAAAGTAGCGTGATTGGTGTTAGCTCCAGCGGTGAAGTGAAAGGGGAGCTTTGTATAGTTCGTGGGGACGTAGTCGAGAGTCACGGTTTGGCGATCGGTGGGAGCGGTACCCCAGATGAGGGAGATTTCGACGCGTGGGCTATTTGGGGCGGACAGATAGATGTAGCCGGTGTAGCGCTTGTCCTTGACGAGGGAGATGCCGGACTGGCGGATGCCGCGCGGGGTGGAGGGGGCGAGTTGGACCTGGGGGCTGTGCGCGCCGACAAAGGGATGGTCGGTGTCCATGGTGACGTTCTGGGCCGGGCCGACGGGATGCCACTTGCGCAGCTGCATGCGGCGGAAGAAAGCGGGAACGGGGTTAGCCGGTTTGTTGGACGGAGGAAGGATTGGGTAGTAGAACTTGCGGTCGTCGAGCATCTGCGACCAGAGGGTGCGATAGGTGAGCTGGCCGAGGTTCTCAATGAACATGCCGTATTCGTATTTGGAGATGGGGCGCGCGGTGTGGCCGGCGTGGATGGTGACGCTGAGGCGCGCAGGTGGGATGGGAGCCGGCGGGCGCGACGGCTGCTGGGCCTGGGCCAAGCCGCAAGAGGCAAGGGAAAGCGCGAATGTGGCGAGGAGCAAGGTGCGCAGTCGGCGCGAGACGGTTGCGGGCGCTGGGAGTTGCGGAACGGGGCTTGCGGTCATGTATTCCTCCGGACGAAGCAGGCTGTGGTTATTCATATTTTGTGAGGCGCGGATTTAGGCTTTGGGGTGCGCGAGAGTATGGGGAAACATCCGGTTTTCACGCGGGGGTTGTTGTAATCGTTTTCCAGATAAAGCGATTTTCTTATTTTGGCAAGAGGCATTCGTAGAAATTCCTAGGCGTGAGCATACTAATTCGGGGGAAGGAGGAATGGGAAGCGAAATCTGGGAGATTTATTTCGCGATGAACTCAGCAGATCAGGCCTGATCGAAGTAAGTGGTGTAGGTCTCATTCCGGACGAAGAAGATGGGAGCGTGGATGCGCATGCGGCCGGAGTCACTCCAGGTGAAGAGGCCATTGGAGCCTGGCATGGCGCGAAGTTTGTCGAGCGGGGCGAGCGATCGTGCGGTGGGAACGGGATTGATCTCCACATAGAGGAGGGGGCCGTGCATGAGGGCGACGGTGTTGGGGTGGAGATTGTCGATGGGCTCGGTGCGGAAGGTTTGGGGCATTTCGAGGGCGATGGTGTCGCCGGAGTTCCAGGTGCGATGGAGGACGGCGAAGCCTTGTTCGGCTTTGTAGGGTGCGGGTGTGCCGTTGATCCGCAGGGTGGGGCGCGTGGTGAGCCAGCCGGGGATGCGTAGCTGGAGGGCGAAGGCGATCGGTTTGGAACAGGTGACCGTGATGGTCACATGTTCAGAGAGGGGATAGGCTGTGTGCTGCTCGATGGCGATGGAGGAGCCGCGATGGGTAAAACGTACGCGGGAAGGCGCGTAGAGAGTGACGGCGAGGCCGTTGGGGGAGCGGAAGTAGATGTTTTTGACGTAGTCGGCGACGCCCTGCACGAGGGTGCCGGAGCAGCAGGGCCATTTTTCAGGATAGTAGCCTTTTTGTGCGGCGGCGGCGTAATTGGAGTAGTAGAAGTAGTCCCCGTTGGAGTCCGGTTCCCTGACCATGAGGAGGGCGTTGAAGAGGACGCGCTCGAGGTCGTCGGCGTAACGGGATTCGCCGGTGGCGCGGAGGAGATAGCGGGCGAGCTTGGTGGCGGCATAGGAACCGCAGGGTGTTTCGAAGTGGTCGTGGGTGGTGAAGAGGCTCTGGTAGAGATTGC
>CAZWSD010000352.1:0-4038 GCA_964636535.1 uncultured Acidobacterium sp.
TGGATTTCCGCCCAGCACTCCAACCGTGAATGGCCTCTTCCTGGCCACCGGAACTGAATCTGCAAACCGGCAACGTCCCAGCAAAGGCGCCTTGAGAAGCTTCGCCTGCAGGCTCGCGGGAAAACTCTTCATCGTATACGCGGACGGAACAAGAATCACGTCGGCCAGCTCGTACTCCTCCAACTGACGCTCCCGGAACCAATCTGCCAGCTTCGGCACCTTGGCTCCTGCGCGCTCCGCCTCCTGGGAGATCAGCGTGTCCTGAAAGTAGCGGTGCGGGCAGGCTCTATCAAGAACAAACCTGGCTCCGCGCCGCTTTGCCCGCCGCGCGCTCAGCAACGCCTGGGAAGCCCAACCGACAAATACGTCTGGTCCGTCAAGGCGCAATGCTACGGAGCGATCGAAAAACCAGGTGTCAACACGATCCATTGATGCCGGTACCGAAATGCCCAGCTTATAAGCCGCACCGAGGATTGGCGCCGCAACAAAGTGCGTGCGAACCCCCTCGTCCAACCCAGAGAAATAGCGCCGCGGAGCAGCGCTGAAAATCGAGACACTCTGGGCAAGGTGATTCAGGGTATTCGCCATCAACACCGCATGAAAAGGCCGATTCACAGAGATGTCAATGCGCATGTCTCGAAGCTAACACGGAGAAGAACAGGGACGCGTCCACGGCAGCAGGCGTTTGCAGTGTACAGAATATTTGTTATCGGACATCATATGTAGTAGCAGTTGTTGCACTATCCCATCTTAAATCGGTGATCTGAAGACGCTAAGCCAAAATCCGCAGCGCACACTACTTCAGCCGCGCATACTTGCCTTCACGCATCAGGGGCGTTCTCAAATGTGGTAATGCCCTTCGGCTTTGCCGCGGAAAAGCCAATAAACGGTTAAGAAATAGCCGATCGCCAGCAGCATCCCGAATCCCCACCAGATCAGCCCCACGTGCAGCGCGTATGACCCAGTCAGCGAATCCGTGATCGTCAGGCTGTATTGCGAGCCAAGGGACGATGGAAGCAGCACAGGATACAGCCCCGCAGCTGCCCCGACCAGCATGAACACCAGGTAGGCGCACGATGACAGGAAGGCATAGAGCGCCTTTCCGGCCTTCCTGAAGAGCTGGATTCCCGCAAGGGATCCAACCACCAGTAGTGGTATCAAATACAACGCCGGGTAGTTTTCATAATTACGCAGCGCCAGCGGCTGAACCGCAATCGTAGCGATCAGACTGATTACCGTCATGCCGCAGACTGCGAGCCACCCGTATCCGGCAGCCCTCCGGGCGCGCTCGCCAAGACCTTCCGAGGCCTTCAACCATATCCACAACGCCCCGTGCATTGCCAGCGCAACCACGGCAACCACTCCACCAATGACCGTGTACCAGTCCAGAATTCCTGGATATGGACCTACCTGCCAGTTCGTCCACAGCGGCAGGAAGAAGTAATGGTCCGGACCAAGCGGAACCCCGCGAATCACATTGGCCAGGGCCGCCCCAAAAAATACTGTCAGTAACAGGCTCGCAAAGGCGAACATCCCTCCAAAGAATGTCCGCCACACTTCGTTATCAATGTGGCCGCGCAACTCGATCCCGAGGGCCCGCAACACAAGAAGCCACAGGACTATCGTCAGCGGCAGGTAGAAGCCGCTGAACGACGACGCGTACAAGAGCGGAAACGCAAAAAACAGCGTACCGCCACCGGCGAGCAGCCATACCTCGTTGCCGTCCCACACCGGCCCAATGGCTTGTATGATCGTTGAGCGGTCTTTCTCCGAGCGGCCAAGAATCGGATACAGGATGCCGGCGCCGAGATCAAAGCCATCGAACACCACGTAGGCCGCAATCATCACCGCCACAATCCAGAACCAGATAAATCCCATGACGTCTCCTCGCCCCTTTTGGCCCGGCGTCTCCTTGGAGCCGGTGCGCTTAAGTTATGCGCTAATCGCTTCTGAATGCGTAGGCTGCGCGGCCGCTTCAGGCCCGTGCTCCACCATGCGATAAACAAGCACTATCCAGAGGATGGCCAGCACCGAATACATCCCCATGAAGCCGAGAAGCGTGAAAAGCCCGTTCCCTGCCGACACGTGGGTCGAATATCCCTGCGAGGTGCGCAACAGCCCATATACCAACCACGGCTGCCGGCCAATTTCCGCGGTCAACCAACCAGCGGTGGTCGCAATATAAGGTAACGGAAAGCTCAACATGAGGGCCCAAAGCACCCACCGAGACCCGTAGAGCTTCTTACGCCACAACAGAAACACCGCGATCACCATCAACAGCACGAAATAGGTTCCAAGACCCGCCATGATGTGATACGCGTAAAAGAGAAGCGGCAATGTCGTCGGCCAATCCTGACGCGGGAAGCTGTCCAACCCCTGGACCTCCGCCCTCGTGGTCCCGTATATCAGGAAACTCAGAACATTGTTCGCCGCAATTGGATTATCAATAGTCTGAGTGGTCTCATTCGGCTGACCAATCAGCACAATGGGCGCGCCGGCTTGCGTGTGAAACAGCCCTTCCATGGCTGCCATTGCCGCCGGCTGATTCCGCGCTACATATTTACCCTGGGCATCCCCAGTCGGAAAAATCATCAGAATGCAGGAGATCAACCCGGAGATCACTCCCACCTTCACAAAAATCTTTCCGTAAACATCGTGTCGCCGATTCAAAAGGTAAAACGCCCCGGTCGCTGCCATCACAAAAGACGCCGTCACAACCGCGGCGCACATGTTATGCGCATACTGCCGCCATGCCCAGGGATTGCCCAGCAATCCCCGGAAGCTGTCGAGTTGGTACGCACCGTCCGGCAGCCTCGTAAACGCCACCGGATGTTGCATCCATGCGTCGGTCGCAATGATGAAAAACCCCGACAGCCACGATCCGGCGAAGACCATGAATGCAGACCCGAAGTGAGCCAGCCTGGAAAGCCGCTTTTCCCCGAAAAGAAAGAGCCCGAGAAACGCCGACTCCAGGAAAAATGCAAACACGCCTTCCATCGCGAGCGGTTGGCCGATTACTCCCCCCGTCAGACGCGAAAACTCGGCCCAGTTCGTCCCGAACTGAAACTCCATCGGAATTCCAGTCACGACGCCCAGCACAAAGTTCACCGCGAACAGTCTCGCCCAGAACCGCGAAGCCTGACCGTAGTTCTCATCACCCGTCTTGAGCGCAATCCCCTTCAGAACCACGATCAGCAGCGCCAGGCCCATCGTCAACTGCGGGAAAAGATAATGAAAAGTGACAGTGAAGGCAAACTGCAACCGATCCAGCAGAAACGCGTTCATGCTCTCATTTTATTCCTCGTGCGCAATTGCATCTGTGATTTCTGTCACAGGCGCAATCGAGCAATCTCGCCCCATCGGCTTTCCCGTTCCCCGGCGATTCCCTATCGGCTCCTCGCGATCGGTAACGCTGCCTGTCGCCGAGGATGCAAAGAGTAGTAGCGCTCTTCCCCCGCGAAAAAGAAGAGCTTCACTCCCACGATACAAAGATAGCTCCCAACCCAGCTCAACGCCACGCGGTCGTCCCATACCCGAATCTGACTTGCAATCCACCCCGCCATCGCAATCGACACAACTCCAAACAGAGCAATGACGACCGTATCCATTCCCTTTGGCTTCAGGCGAAATGCTGACAAAAGCCCCAGTCCCCCAAAGATCAATCCGTGAGCAACCACAAGCAAGAGTAGTATCTGCAAAGTTGCCGAGGAGGAAAATCCAAGGAACGACCCAGCCGCCACCAGGCAGAGCCCAGCCAGTGCGTACAGCAATATCTGTTGCAAATTCCGCCTTGCAGTCTCGGCTGCCGCAAACCAGTCAGCGATCCCGGCCAGGGTGATGGCCGCGCCACACAGTACAAGCGCAATTACGATCGCAATAGCTGAAAAAAACGGATTCCCGGCCAACAAACCCAGGTACAGCACGGCAAGTCCAGAGCCTAGCGCCACTGCGCCATGAACCGCGAATATCGCCGCCCGTAGCTGGGGCCTCTTCAGCATCCAACCGACATCCTACGCTCTTCTATGCGCACTGGCATCT
>CAZWSD010000353.1:0-1210 GCA_964636535.1 uncultured Acidobacterium sp.
GCGTAAGCGAGGTGTTTGAGGCGGTCGTGAATCTGGCGCGGGAAACGTCAGCATGTGCGGCATAGCGGGGATTTTCAGCTATCAATCCGCCGCTCCGGTGGACGAGGCCGCCTTGCTGCGCATGCGCGAAGCCATGGCGAGCCGCGGTCCTGACGGTGCGGGGTTATGGTCGGATTCGGAGTGCGGCATCGGCCTCGCCCATCGTCGGCTCGCGATCATTGATCTGAGTGAACGCGCGGCCCAGCCCATGGCGTCGGAAGATGGGAAGCTGCTGATTGTTTTCAACGGCGAAATCTACAATCATCCGGAGCTGCGCGCCTGGTGCGAAGCGCGCGGCGCGCGCTATCACAGCGACAGCGATACCGAGACGCTTTTGCACTTGTATGCGCTTGAAGGGGAGGGTTTCGTGAAGCGCCTGCGCGGCATGTTCGCGTTTGCGCTCTGGGATGCGCGCGAGCGCAGTCTGCGGCTGGCGCGTGACCCCTTCGGCATCAAGCCGCTGTATTACGCCGATGATGGCAAAAGTCTGCGCTTCGCCTCCCAGGTCAAGACGCTGCTGGCAGGTGGAATTGATGCCGCGCCGTCGGCGGCGGGGATGGTCTCGTTTTATCTTTGGGGATATGTCACCGAGCCTCACACTTTTTACCGTGCCATCCGTGCCGTTCCGGCCGGGCATGTGCTCAGACGGCAAGCCGGGCGCGCGCCTGAACTGCGTCGTTATCACGACCCGCTCAATGCTCTGCGAGGCGGCAATGTGGATGCGGCGGGAGCTTCCAGTTTGCGCGAGGCAGTGCTGGACAGCGTGCGCCACCACCAACTGGCGGACGTGCCGGTGGGCATGTTTCTGTCTGCGGGCATAGACTCCGGCACGCTCTGCGCCCTGACCACGGAATGTGTGCCTGCCGAGAGTCTGCGCACCGTAACCCTGGGGTTCAGCGAATATGCGGGTACGGCGGATGATGAGGTGCCGCTCGCCCGAACGGCGGCTTCGCGTTATGGAGTCCAGCAGCGCGTAGTCCAGTACGACCGGAAGGATTTCGAGCGGGAGCGCGACCGGTTGCTGGCGGCGATGGATCAGCCGACGGTGGATGGCGTCAATACCTATTTTGTCAGCAAGGCCACGGCGGCGACCGGATTGAAAGTCGCGCTCTCCGGCGTCGGCGGCGACGAGCTGTTCGGCGGCTATCCTTCCTTCCGGCAGGTGCCGCGC
>CAZWSD010000353.1:1310-4030 GCA_964636535.1 uncultured Acidobacterium sp.
CGTCGGCGGCGACGAGCTGTTCGGCGGCTATCCTTCCTTCCGGCAGGTGCCGCGCGTTGCTCATACCCTGCGCCACATTCCGCGCCGCATGGGGCGTGCACTGCGGGTTGCGATCGCGCCCTTCATTTCGCGCCTGACCTCGCCCAAATACGCAGGATTGCTGGAATACGGAGGAAGTGTGGGCGGCGCTTATCTTTTACGCCGCGCTTTATATATGCCGTGGGAAATTCCGGCACTCGTCGGTGAAGAAACTGCTGCCGTCGGTTTGGCAGAATTGGATTTGTTGGCTAATTTAGATGCCATAACGCGGGATATAGAATTACCCTATGATCAAGTCATGGCGCTGGAACATGCCGTGTATCTGCGCAATTGCCTGCTGCGGGATGCGGATTGGGCCGGGATGGCGCACTCGCTGGAAATACGCACACCATTGGTGGATGTTGCACTGTTTGCACAGTTAGCGAACTTGCGCCACGATCGCGGTGGAGTCCCTTGGACAAAATCAGATTTCGCACTTACCCCAGCTAACCCATTGCCAGCTGGACAACGCAATCGCCCAAAGAGCGGTTTCAGTGTGCCGGTGCGGGCGTGGATGCTGGGCAAAGCAGATTCCGCAACGCCGGAGCGTGGGTTTCGTGGATGGGCAACGCGGGTGTTGACGGAGTTTGTCGTTTGAAACGATCCAGAGGGATCCATGAGAACGGGTAGATACGGCTGGGCTTCCGCGCAGGGCCCACAGTCATGCAATTACCTGATGCCAGCCGTACTCGAACAGTTGCGGCTTTTCGGCGCGCGTCGTGTATTCGATCTCGGTGCCGGCAATGGCGCATTCTGCCGGGCGCTCTGTATTGCTGGCTATGACGTGGCTGGGATGGAGCCGGATGCCGATGGGGTGAAGATTGCTCGCGAACAGAACCCTGGTGTGCGCTTCTATCAGCTCAGCGTGGAGGATAATCCGACCCCCGTGCTTGCGGATTATCCGGACGGCTTCGATGCTGTGGTGTCGACCGAAGTGATCGAACATCTCTATGCACCGCGCCAATTGCCGATCTTCGCAAGGCCGCTATTGCGTACGGGGGGGATGCTGATTCTCACGACGCCTTACCACGGCTACCTGAAAAACCTGGTGATCTCGGTAGTCGGCGGCTGGGATCGACATGCCGACCCACTGTGGGACGGCGGGCACATCAAGCTGTTCAGTCGTCGCACGATCAGCCTGCTGCTGAACGAGGCCGGCTTCCGCATCGTATCTTTCGGCGGAGTGGGGCGGGCGCCCTATCTGTGGAAGAGCATGGTGGTCGTGGCGGTCAAGGAATAACCAAATGATTTCCCGCACGCGATCCGGTCACGAAGTGCAGGGCGGTGCACCGCCATCGCTGACCATCATCATCCTGACCCTCAACGAGCAGTTGCATATCCGCCGCTGCATCGAGAGCGTGCAGGGCCTGGCGCAGCGGGTGGTGGTGGTCGATTCGGGTTCGATGGACGACACGGTGCAGATTGCCCGCTCACTCGGCGCGGAAGTGGTCGAACATCCGTTCGTCAATCATGCAAGTCAGATGAACTGGACACTGGATAATGCACCGATCGAAACACAATGGGTGATGCGGCTGGACGCGGATGAATATCTCGATGAAACCCTACTGGACAGGTTGCCTATAGCACTTGCGGATGCGCCGATGGAAGTCGCGGGGTTCGAGGTCAAACGACCGACGACCTTCCTCGGCAGGCGAATCCGTCACGGCGGTATGTCGCCATGGCTTTTGCGGTTCTGGCGCCGTGGTGCGGCTCGCTGCGAACAGCGATGGATGGACGAGCATATGGTGCTGCATACCGGCACATCACACCGATTATCAGGCAACATCGTAGATGACAATCTTAATAACCTGACTTGGTGGACGGAGAAGCACAATCGTTATGCGAACCGTGAAGCCCTTGATCTGATACTGCTGCGGCGTCGGCCAGCAGAATTCGCGGAAAATGCGGTGCGCCTGAGAGGACAATCCAGCATCAAGCGCTATGTCAAGGAGCGCATCTATATTCATTTACCTCCGGGTGTTCGACCCTGGCTATTTTTTGCTTTCCGAATGATTGTGCTGGGGGGGATCCTCGACGGTTACCGTGGAATGATGTTTCATACCTTGCAAGGCCTTTGGTATCGGCAACTTGTGGATGCCAAAGTGATGCAGGTGCAATGGCTGATGCGTTACTCCAATGTATGTTTTGAAGATGCAGTCCGTGAAGTGTTAGGGATTGACCTTCACGCAGTGAACGAAATGTGACACCTGGCTCGTGAGAATCGCTGATGAAGGTGCTGCATGTGATTTCAACTCTTGCGCCACGCTCAGGTGGGCCAACGAGGATGCTGGCGGGCCTTACCTCTGCGCAAGTGAGCGCGGGGTTAGACGTGAGCATCTGCACCACTGACCGCGACAACCCAACTCGATTAAGGCTTGACGCTGCAATCTTGAATGAGCTCCTTGCGCCGGCGGTTGTTTTGAAGGCTTTTCCCGTAGAGTTGCCGTCAATATTGTTCTCGCTGTCCATGCGAAGGTGGCTGCGCAGCGTGATTCATGAATGGGATATTGTCCATATCCATGGCTTGTACAGGTTTCCGCCAAACTGCGCAGCGCGATTTGCACGACGTCATAATGTACCTTACATCGTCAGGCCACATGGTAATCTCGATCCGTTTATGTACCGGCAAAGCTCGCGCAGCG
>CAZWSD010000354.1:0-4025 GCA_964636535.1 uncultured Acidobacterium sp.
CCCGCACGATCACGCCGCCGATCAACCCGCGGTCCTCGCGAAATGTCGCTTCCACCTTGCCGTGCACCAGCTCCCCGATCTTCCCGATCAGCTCCCGCCGCTCCTGTTCATCCAGCAGACGGGCTGACGTTACCGCAACCTCCGCAATCCCTAGACGGCTGTTCATTTCCTTCCGGAACTCGTCCAGGATCTCCTCGTACACATCCATCCGGTTGTGGTGCAGAAGCACCGCAATAAAGTTCTTCACCTGCGGCGCAACCTGCAGCTTCTCGTTCAACCGCTCCAGAATCGCAAGCTTCTCCGCCAGCGGGAACGACGGGTCCAGAAATACCTCCCGCAAATCCGCCGCCTCATGCCAGGCCTGCGTAAACTCCTTCAGTTGTTCCTTAACAACGGCATAGGAAAGATGCGCCTCGCTGATCACATCGGCGAACGCCCGCGCATACCGCAATGCAAAGGCGGCCATCAGTTCCGCCCCCCCTTGCCATTTCCACCCAGCGACTCTCCAAGCTCCGCTACCAGCGCCCTGTCCCGGCTCACTTCCACCTTCAGGCTTTGCCGCACCTGGCCCACCGCCAGCTCCGCCGCATAGCGCCGCAGATTCCGCCGCGCCACCGCCCCGGCCGCATCAATCTCCTGTTCGGCAGAGTGCACAATCCGCTGCCGCTCCGCCTCCAGCGCCTCATGCATCCGCCGCTCTTCCTCTCCCGCTTCCTGCTCTGACCGCCTCCGAAAAGCCTCAATCTCCGCGTCCAGATGCGACAGCCGCTCTTCAATGACCGCCAGCCTGCGCTTGGCGTCTTCGCTCACCCGCTTGGCTTCCACCAGCTCTTTCTGCAACCGCTCGCTGCGGCCACGGAAAACTCCCGGAAGCATTCTGAACAAAAAGTAAAAGATCGCAAACAGCAGGATCCCCGAGTTCAACCACTCAAAAATCTGCGCCGCCGTCGTCACCGGCAAACCCAGCTTCTTCGCAATCCACTGCACCACCGGCGAATAAAGGTAGTCCTTGTGCTCCTGCTCGGTCTCCGGCGCATCCATTCCCATCGCCGGACCGCTCGACTCCTTCACTCCCGCCTGCGTCTTGCCCTGGCTCTGCGCCGAACCAGCCTGCGCCAACGCCGGCACGCTCATCGAACCCGTTGCCAGGCAAAGCGCCAGCGCCAGGCATGCTGCTCTCAACATTTGCTTCACCGTGCGCTCTCCATGCCCACCGGCAGCACGGCTTCCTGGACCTGGGCCGCAATCTGCGCAATCTCCGCATGCAGGTGTGACCTGGCTGCCTCTGACTCCCGCGCAATCTCCCGCTTCGCGCTCTCGGCCCGATCATGGGCCAGCAATCGCGCGCTCGCCAGCGCCGCATCGCGCTCCACGTTCCACTGCTGCACCTGCAACTCCCGCGCATGGCTTATCTCAGCACGCGCAGCCCGCAGTTTCGCCTCGTATTCCTGCGATTTCACATCCGCCGCCGCAATCGCGGCGTTTGCCCGCTCGATCGCTCCCTGCGTCCGGTTATAGCGTTCCCTCCGGATCCTCTTCAGCGGCCGGTACAAAACGAAGTGATACAAAATCACCAAAACTACAAATAAGATCATCGTCGGCACCGAGCCGAGCACAAGTTGACCAATATCTCTGAATATTTCTTGCATACAAGCTTCGACGTATAATGTTGGGAACTAAGTAGATAAGACCGCCCGGACCCCTGTTTCTAACAAAGCCGTCAATGCAGTGTCAACCCGTGACAAATCGACCTGCCCGCGCAAATTTACCTTCTGCGCTTGACGCTGACTCCAAGCGGCGTACACTTTAAGTATCGCCTATGACCCGCTTCAGGGTCCAGCGGCCCGGAGATTTGAGTTTCCCACCACGCTCTCTTCTCCGGGCCGTGACTATTGCTCCCCAAATCTCCTGAATCGACCCACCAGAGACGCCGGCGCAGATACCCACATCCGCACCAGGTTGCCCTCATATTCCCGCTCACGAATCACCGCGCCCGCCTCCAGCGCGGCAATCACTTCCCCCTCCGACTGCGGTATCCGAAACCGCGCCTCCACCATCGCGTCTTCCTTCAGGGCCTCGTCCACCCGCTCCAGCACCTCCCCTAGACCATCGCCCCTCTTCGCTGAAATCGCCAGCGGTCGCCCCAATCCCGCGCGCAGCCCCGCCTGCTCTTCTGCCGTCAGCAAATCCACCTTATTCAGAACTTCAATCTGAGGCTTATCCCGTACCCCCAGCTCATCCAGCACCCGCTTTACCTCGCTCCGGTGCTCTTCCCGCATCGGACTCGAACAATCCTGCACATGCAGCAGCACCTCGGCCTTCTGCACTTCCTCCAGCGTCGCTCGAAACGAGCTGATTAGCGTCGGAGGCAAATCCCGGATAAAACCCACCGTGTCCGACAGCAGCACCTTCCGCCGGCTCGGCAGCGTGATCGCCCGCAGCTTCGGGTCCAGCGTCGCAAACATCCGCGCAGACTCCACCACCCCGGCACCCGTCAAAGCATTGAACAGCGTACTCTTCCCCGCGTTCGTATAACCCACCAGCGCCACCGTCGGCACCGGAACCGCCTCCCGCCGCTGCCGCTGCTGCCCGCGTATCCGCCTTACGCTCTCCAGCTCGCCCTTCAGTTGCGCAATTCGACGCTGAATCCGACGCCGGTCCGTCTCCAGTTGCGTCTCGCCTGGCCCACGCGTCCCAATCCCCCCGCCCAGCCGCGACATCTCGCGCCCCCGCCCCGTCAGCCGCGGCAGCATGTACTCCAGTTGCGCCAGCTCCACCTGCAGCATGCCCTCCCGCGTCCGCGCATGGCGCGCAAATATATCCAGAATTAACTGCGTCCGGTCAATCACACGGCCAGGAAGAGCCTTCTCCAGGTTTCTCAATTGCGTTGGACTCAAATTTTGCCCAAAAACCACCACATCGGCCCGGCTCGATACCGCCGCCGCCGCCACTTCCTCCACCTTCCCGCTGCCGATCAACGTCGCCGCATCCGCCTTCGTACGCCGCTGCGTCAGCTCCCCGCCAATCTCGGCACCGGCGCTTACCACCAGCTCGCGAAACTCCTCCACCCCGCTCAGGAACTCTTCATCGCTCCCGCCCGTCACAACTTCAGCTACCAGCCCCGGCTCACCCCCGACCAGCCCCATCGCGGCGCTGCGCGCCTGCCGCGCCGCCGCCAGAACGGACGCCTTCCGATGCCCAAGATCTAACGAGACCAGCAACGCACGCTCCCGGCGGACGGACGGCCCAACGGTCGCTTTCACGCCCGGTCCCATCCTCTCTCCGGTCCTCTTCCATTCCTTGACCCAAGCTTCTGGATGTTTCCCAGATCACGCTCCCCCGTCCGTCGTGCCCGGGGAACCTACCGGCGCCACCGCGCCTGCCTGGCTGCTCGACATCACGGACCGATGTTCGCCATGCAATACCGAACGACTGCTTACCACCGTCGAAATAGCGTGCTTGAAGATCAACTGCTCCTGGCTGTTGTTCTCAAGCAGCACCGAATACTTGTCAAACGAGCGGATCTTTCCCGTCAGCTTCACTCCACTGACGAGATAAATGGTGATGGGTGTCTTGTCTTTGCGGACGGTGTTCAGGAACGTATCCTGAATGTTCTGTGCCGGCTTGTTATCCATAATTGCCGATCTCCTGTGCTGGTATGTCGTTCTATCAACTCATTGCCCCGAATGCAAAAAAAAAGTCGAAACTTTATGGTTCGCATCCACCGATTTCGTGCCACCGAACGGGATATACCCCTCACCCGGCAATGAAAAGATGAGGCTCTCCCAAATCTTCGATGATAGTCAGCTTACTTCATCCTCTTGGATGCATGCACATCCCCAACCACACTTAATGTTTATGCCCTGATTTCCTGCGACCCGGAAAATGCCTCGACCGACCCGGGTTACCGCTCGCCGCCGGCGGCGATAAATCCGCTGGACCCTCAATCTGGCGCGCGATTACCCCCTCCATCCGGTACTTCACCGTAATCAGTGCTCCGGGATTCAACCGGCCCGTCTGCGGAT
>CAZWSD010000355.1:0-4019 GCA_964636535.1 uncultured Acidobacterium sp.
CGTGGTGGCGTTTTCGAACTGGAACGTGCAGCCGACGAGTTATCAGCAGCAGGTGGCTCCGCCGCCGGTATTGCCGAAGCATCCGTGGTGAGAGTGCCTGCCGCAGGGAAGGCTGCCGGGTTGAGGGCTACCGCGTGCCGACGCCGTAGATCTGGATGCCCTGGTTGACATCGAAGATGAGGGTGGCGGCTCGGGTGGCGTAGTCGGAGCCGGGGTATTTCAGTTCGAGGCGGTTGACGATGCCGCCGACGTAGCCGCGGTCGCGGTCGGCGAATTTTTTGTTGCCATCGGCCTGCCACATGTCTCCGGCGGCGGCCTCGCGCCAGGCGGCTTCGTAGAGGGCCTCGGGGGCGTCAGGCGAGCTGGGGTATTTGCGGGCATAGTCGAGGTAGTACTGGGCTTCTTTTTCGGGACATTTTTCATCACCGTGCCAGTCGCCGCAGAGTCTGTTCTGGATGAGGGTGAAAGCGGCGAAGTCAGCCCATCTGGTGTTGGGGAAGTAGTGGATGACGGCGTGCATTTCGTTTTCGTCGGGGAGCTCGCGGAGGTAGGGCTGCCTGGTATGGGCGGAGGGCAGGGTGTCGGCGTCGGCCGTCTGGATTTGCCATCGGATGTCGGCGGCGCGCCACATGGCGCTGGGCACGAGCTTTGACTTGGGGAAGAACTGGATGACGCGGAGATAGAGGCGGCGAGCGTCCTGGGCGGCGTGGGGCGGAGGGTCGGGCTGGGTGGCGGCGTCTTCCTGGGCCTGGGCGGCGCCGAAGAGGATCTGGTCGCCGTGGGGGGTTTTCTCGGAGACGAGGCCCTGGTCGATCATCCAGCCGGAGACGGGCTGGGGAGGATTCGCGGGTCCGAGGAGGGTGGGGTGGTCCTCATGGGACTGGCCTTCATCGACGTTGGCGAAGACGCGGATCCACTTGCCGTTTTTCTCGGTGATGACCAGCTCGCGGCCGGGCTTGACCTGGGTGAGGCGGGTGGAGTTGAAGCCGGGCTGGACGTAGAGATTGGAGGTGTGGATGTCGATGGCCAGGGTGCCCCTGGGCATGGCGAGCTGGGGATGGCGCGGGGCACGACGAGCGGCGAGCGCGTGGGGGGGTAGCAGGAAGAAGGAAACGCCAAAGAGGAAGAGTGGAGTGAGGAAGCTGCGTCGCATGGGAGCCTGCTCCGGGACGGGGTGCGGATGTCTGCCACAAGGATAGACCAGAGGTCAAGTGCGCATCACGTCGGCGAGGAGATCGGGCTCGACATTGCCGCCGCTGAGGATGGCGACGGCGCGCTCGAAGGGCAGCAGTTCGGCGGTGTGGAAGAGGATGGCGGCGGTGGTGACGGCTCCGCTGGGTTCGGGGGTGAGACGGGCGTCGAAGAGGATGCGGCGCATGGCGGCGCGGATTTCGATCTCAGAGACGGTGAGGATGTCGTCGACGAAGGCGCGGATGTGGTCGAAGTTGAGCTGGCCGAGGCTCTGGGTGCGGAGGCCGTCGCAGAGGGTGCGGGAGGTTTTTTCGGCGGGCCAGTTGACGAGCTGGCCGGCGCGGAAGCTTTCCTGGGCGTCGGCGGCGAGTTCTGGTTCAACGCCGATGACGCGGCATTGGGGGCGAAGATGCTTGACGGCGGCGGCGACACCGGAGAGGAGTCCTCCGCCGCTGACGGGAGCGAGGACGAGGTCGGCGTCGGGGAGATCCTGGAGGATTTCCAGGCCGCAGGTGGCCTGGCCGGCGATGATGTCGGGGTCGTCGTAGGGCGGGATGACGACGTATCCGTGCCGGGCGGAAAGTTCTTCGGCTTTGGATTTGCGCTCGGAGCTGGCGGGGCCGACGGTGACGATTTCCGCGCCGAGGGCGAGGGTGGCGCGGCGTTTGATTTCCGGAGCGTTGGAGGGCATGACGATGACGGCTTTGGAGCCGAAGGCGCGGGCGGCGTAGGCGACTCCCTGGGCATGGTTTCCGCTGGAGTAGGTGATGACGCCGCGGCGGCGTTCCTCGGGGGTGAGCTGGGCGATCTTGTTGGCGGCTCCGCGGAGCTTGAAGCTGCCGATGGGCTGGAGGCTTTCAGCTTTGAGGAAGAATTGGCCAGGGAGTTCGGGGGCAGGGAAGCGGACGAGCGGAGTGTGGACGGCGAGGCCGTGGATGCGCTGTTGAGCGGTGCGGATCTGGTCGAGGGTGAGCATGAAAATCCCCAGTTGTCGGTCCCCGGTTGTTCCAGTTGTGAGCGATGGGGGCTCCTAAGCTAGATTTCGAGGATGACGGGCATGATGAGGGGCCGTCGGCTGGTGTTTTTCTGGATATAACGTTTGAGGTCGATGCGGATTTTTTCCTTGATGACGCCGTAGTCGGCTTTTTCTTCCGGGCTGGAGGATTCCAGGGTGCTGGAGACGACGTTGCGCGCGTTTTCGAGCAGTTCGTTGTCGCCGCCGACGAAGCCGCGGGAGAAGATTTCGGGCTGGCGCTCGACTTTGCCGGTGAGTTTGTTGATGGTGAGGATGGGGATGACGAAGCCGTCCTCGGAGAGGTGGCGGCGGTCGCGGATGACGAGGTCTTCGACGACGTCGCCGGCCGAGCCTGAGTCAATGCAGATGCGGCCGGCGGTGACGGTGCCGGTTTTACGGATGTCGTCGCGGCTGAGCTCGATGAGGTCGCCGTTTTCAATGACGAGGGCGAGGTCGACGGCACCCATGCCCTGAGCGAGCTCGGCGTGCTTTTTGAGGTGGCGGTAGTCGCCGTGGATGGGGATGAAGAATTTAGGCCGCAGGAGGTTGATCATGAGACGCTGTTCTTCCTGGCTGGCGTGGCCGCTGACGTGGACGAGGCCGGACTGGCCGTCGTCGAGGATGACCTCTGCGTCGCGGCGGTAGAGGTGGTCGATGACGCGGAAGATGCTTTTCTCGTTGCCGGGAATGATGCGGGAGCTGAGCAGGACGGTGTCGCCGGGAGCGATGCGGGCGTGCTTGTGGTTATCGACTGCGGCGCGGCTGAGCGCGGACATGGGCTCGCCCTGGGTGCCGCTGATGAGGACCATGATGTTTTCCGGGTCGTGGTCGGCGATTTGGCCGGGGTGAATGAGCAGGCCGTTGGGGATGTTGAGGTAGCCGAGATCCTGAGCGACCTCAGAGGACTCGATCATGGATCGTCCGACGACGGCGACCTTGCGATGGTGCTGGAAGGCGAGGTCCATGGCGATGCCGATGCGGTAGGTGGAGGAGGAGAAGCAACTGAAGAAGAGCTTCTTTTTGGTGCGCGCGAAGATTTCGTCGAGGTGGGGTTTCACGGCCCACTCGCTGGGGGTGTAGCCGTGGCGGTCGACGTTGGTGGAATCCTGGAGGAGCAGGAGTACGCCGCGTTTTCCGTATTCGGCGAAGCGATGCAGGTCAAAGGCTTTGCCGTCGGGCGGGGAGAGGTCGATTTTGAAGTCGCCGGTGTGGACGATGACGCCGACGGGTGTGTCAATGGCGAGGGCGACGCAGTCGACCATGGAGTGGGTGACGCGGATGGGCTCGATGGTGAAAGGTCCGAGGGTGAAGTTACTGCTGGGGACCATCTCGATGAGCTCGGTGTCGTCGAGCATCTTGTGCTCTTCGAGTTTGCCTTCGACGTAGGCGAGTGTGAACTCGGTGCCGTAGACGGGGACGTTGAGTTCGGAGAGGATCCAGGGGAGCCCGCCGATGTGGTCCTCGTGTCCGTGGGTGAGGAGGATGCCGCGGACATGTTGTTTGTTTTCGAGCAGCCAGGTGATGTCTGGGACGACGACGTCGACACCGAGCAGTTCGGACTCGGGGAACATGAGGCCGGCGTCGATGACGATGATGTTGTCCTGGTAGCGGATGGCGAGGCAGTTCATGCCGAATTCGCCGAGTCCGCCAAGGGGGATGATTTGTAGTTTGCTGTCAGTCATGAATCACATTCGATGCTAGCAGGGTTCTGGAGCGGGAGAGCCAAAAGTGACGGGATGAGTTGAAAATGACGGGCGGCGGTGACGGGGGTCACGGCGGAGGGTGGATTCGCAGCCTAGATTGGGTAGGATGC
>CAZWSD010000356.1:0-4016 GCA_964636535.1 uncultured Acidobacterium sp.
GGGCCTGGTCGAAGTCGATGGTGTTGCCGAAGCCCTGGCAACGGGGACATGCGCCGTAAGGATTGTTGAAGGAGAAGAGGCGCGGTTCTGGTTGGTGGTAGACGCGGTGGCAGGTTTTGCACTCAAAGGCGGCGGAGAAGCGCAGGATCGCTCGCCTCGCGGTCGCAGGCGTGTCGCGGAGGCCAGTCTCCTGCTCTGAATTGGCTGAATCGGAGGGGCGGGAGACGATTTCGAAGAGGATTTCCCCGGATTCGCGGTAGCAGATTTCGGCGGCGTCGACGACGCGGGTGCGATTGTCGGGGGAGACGACGATACGGTCGACGAGGGCATAAAGGGGCTGGGTGAAGTCGATTTCGAGGAGGGACTCGGGTGTGGAGAACTCGTAGATGTCGCCGTTCTGGTAGAGGCGGTTGAAGCCACGCTTGCGGAGTTCAGAGAGTCGCTCCTTGAGGGAGTCGGAGAGCGGGGATGGCCTGGCGGAAGCGGGCTTCCTGGAGGATTTTGGGGAGGTTCTTTTCGGGGCGGTGGTGCGAACCCTCTTGATGGAGGTTTTTGGCGGGGCTGATTCGGTGAAATCTGCATTGGGGGCAGAGGTAGGCGTAACTGGGAAGAGCGCGTAGAGGCGGGTGCCTTCGCCGAGGTCAAGAATTGCGGCAGCGATTTCGTCGACGGAGTCTCGGCGGACGATGCCGTTGCAAACGATGCAGTGGACGGTGCCGCAACGTGCATAGAGCAGGCGGAGGTAGTCGTAGATTTCAGTGGCGGTGGCTACGGTGGAGCGGGGGTTGCGGGTGGTGTTTTTCTGCCGGATGGCGACGGCGGGGGCAAGGCCATCGATGAAGTCGACGTCGGGTTTTTCCATGCGTTCAAGGAATTGGCGGGCATAGGCGGAGAGCGATTCGACGTAGCGGCGCTGGCCTTCAGCGTAGATGGTGTCAAAGGCGAGCGAGGACTTGCCGGAGCCCGAGACGCCGGAGACGACCGTGAGCTGCCCGTGGGGTATGGCGCAGTCGATGTTCTTGAGATTGTGGGTCCGCGCGCCGCGGATGATGATTTGATCGTTCAAAGCCCAAAAGCCTCGGTGCGCCGCATTGTTGGGATGAGGCGGCTGGGAGCAAATGCACCCACATTAATTATCCCATTTGAGTAGAAAGGTGTTAGCCGCCGGCGGTTAGCTATCAGCTTTCGAGCCTGGAATGGGGGCGGCATATTCCTTCAGCTTTGCTCGGGGCAGGCTCTTCGCCGAGGGTGACGCATTTCCTTTTATGAAGTTTGAACAATCTGCAGGTGGGCTTGCGCGGCTATTTGGGTTTGCGGGGATGGATTTTGCGTTCTTGTTTGCGGGCGAGGCGCCGGCGGCGCTTGATTTCGGCGGGGGCGTACATGGTTCCTCGGCAGGCGGCGGCGCCGCAGTTGCAGCGGGCTTCGTCTTCATCTCCGTCGTAGAGGAAGTAGTCGTAGGTGAGCTCTTCGCCGGGAGCGATGTCGCGTATGGCACAGATCCAGACTCGTCCGTCGATTTCATCGGTTTCGCAGTTGGGGTCGCAGGAGTGGTTGACGAACATGGCGGTACCGTGGCCGTCGATGACCTGGTCGCCGTTGCCGATGCCGAAGAGGTAGGTGGTGGGTGAGTCCAGATATTTTTCGTCGGCAATCTCCTTGGAGATGCGCGGGCCGGTGTATTCGACTACGCGGGCGCCCTTGCAGATGGGAGCGGTGGTGTAGCAGCCGGCAGCATGAATAGAAGAAGAGCGGATGATCAGGCCCATAAGCTGAAGCGAGTATAGCGGCAGAATGCGGCGCAGAGGCTGCACAAGTGGAGGATTTTTGCGTCTAATAGGGATTATGTGGAACAGGAAATGGTACCGGGGAGTGGCATTGATGGCTGCGCTCTCCTTGACAATGAGCGCGGGGGCGCAGCAGGCGCAAAAACAGAAGCCGATAACGCACTCGGCACCGCCGGCGCCGTTTAATCCGTGCACGGGAAATGGATTGCCGCCATCGTCGCAGATGGCGCCATTTGCTCCTGGTTCTCCGAGCGATATCAATGGGCCGGTGCCGAAGACGTGGGGCGGAGGCGTGACCTGCTCGAATGGCAAGTGCAGGCCGACGAAAGAGAATAAGGACGAGCAGGAGATGAATTCGAATACGGGACCGGGATTGCCGCTGAGTCCTCGGGAGGCACAGGCGGGGAAGAAGAACGAGGGGAAGACCAGGAATGCGTTTCCTTTGGCGAAGTCAGAGGCTGCGCAGAAAAAGGTGAATAAGATGAATGCTCCCGAGCCGAGCGCGGGGCAGGCGAATCCATTTCCTGAGGAGCAGTCAGAAGCCGCGCAGGCGGCGCGGCGGAAGGCTGCCGGCGCGGCGCCTCCACAGCAGGGCGTGTACAGTTCCAGCGACCGGCGACTGCCGGACGTGAATGCGCTGGGCAACGGGCCGGTGGTGAATGACAGCGGGGAGACGCATCCGGAGTTTGATCCAGCGCTTGCCAAGAGGGACGACAGAGTGGGGAAGTACTACCTGCAGACGGGCGACTGGGCTGGCGCATACGGGCGCTACAGCCAGGCGAGCCGGGTAGATCAGGAGGACTTGCAGGCAGTGATCGGGCTGGCGATCGCGGCGGATCACCTTGGGAAGCGCGAGGCGGCGATTCGTAACTACAAGTTGTACCTGGAAGTGATGCCGACAGGGAAGCACTCAAAGGAAGCGCTGAAGGCGCTGAAGCGGTTGAGCAAGGAGAAGTGAAGGGGAAACCGGAGTTAGGTGCGAGGAACGCTGGATGCACGCGGACCTGGAAGTGATATTGGCGGGATTTGAGGGGGTGCTGGCGGGGCGAACGGCAGAGGATTGCCGGCGGCATCCGGGTGGGGACTCGCGACGGTGGGATGTGCAGCAGATTGTGGCGCACCTGGTGCTGACGTACCAATCGACGGAGGGGCTTTTGCAGAAGCGTCTGGAGTTGGGCCAGCCTGTGGAGGACTTGAGGACACTGACGCAGCGGATTCTGCAATGGCTGGTGATTGGGCGGGTTTTTTTGCCGAGGGGCGCGAAGGCGCCGGAATATACGCTGCCGGATCGGCTGGGTTGGGGAGCGAAGTGTGGGGCGGAGCTGCTGGAGGAACTGCGGGCGGAACTGGAAAAGATGGACGGCTTGCTGGCCGAGTGCGAGGCGAGGTTCGGAAAGAGCCCGGTGGGCATGCACTTTATATTTGGGCCGCTGACGGTGCGGCAATGGCGGCGGTTTCACCGGGCGCACGGGCTGCATCACCTGAAGCGGGTGAAGGCGCTAACAGATAGGTAAATCGGCAGCTTAGCGAAAGAACGTTAAGTACCACTTCAAGATTCCCTGCCCCTGGAAGAGCACGAAGATGGCGGCTCCGCAGAGGAACGAACCGAGGGGAAGCTGGGTCTGCATGCCATGGCCACGTTTTGTGGCGAGGATGAAGATTCCATAGAGCGCGGCGGCGAAGACGCCAATGAAGAAGACTTCGGCGGTGAGGAGTGGGCCCATCCAGGCGGCGATCATGGCCATGAGCTTGGCGTCGCCGATGCCAAGGCCTTCGACGTGGCGGAGTTTGAGGTAAATCCAGCGGATGAGGAGGATGAGCAGTGCGTAGGCGATGGCGGAGAAGAGGGAGCTGGCGACGTCGGCGGCTCGGAAACCCAGCAGGGCCCTGGGGATGATCGCCGTATAGACGAAGCCAAGAGCTATACCGGGGTAAGTGAAGGCGTTGGGGAGGGTAAGGGATTCCGCATCCGTGGCGGCCAGGCCGAGCAGCAGGAAGCAGAGGATCATGGCGAAGATGCCAACAGGGGTGATTCCAAAGGTGAGCTGGCAGAGGAGAAATAGCAGGGCTGTGGTGAGCTCGACGGCGGGATAGCGCCAGGGGATGGGTTGTTTGCAGCCACGGCAGCGTCCGCGGAGGAGGATCCAGCTGAGGAGCGGGATGTTTTCAAGGGGCGGGATGGGCCGCTGGCATTGGGGGCAGCGGGAGCGCGGGCGGACGATGGATTGG
>CAZWSD010000357.1:0-2349 GCA_964636535.1 uncultured Acidobacterium sp.
ACTGTATGTGTTGATTGTCGGTCTGGGGCTCGGGATGAATCAAGACGCGATCGACATCGGGGCAGTGGAGTTTGAAGCGGTCTTCGAGGATGGTGATGATTTCGTGGACGCGTTGCATGGGGAGCTGGTCGGGGAGAGTGCAGTGGCAGGAGAGGGAGATTTTGTCGCCGATGCGGCCGATGTGGATTTCGTGAATATCGATGATTTCAGGGAGAGTAGCGGCGGCGGCGCGGAGCTGATCTTCCATGTGCCGGTCGCTGGCGATGGCCTGTATGCGCTCGATGGTGGCGGGCTCGCTTTCGATGTGTGTGAGGACGGAGCGGACCTCTGGGATTTCGCGGCGGATTTGTTCTTCGATGCCGCGGACGAAGCGGTGGGCTTCGATGAGGGGCAGATTTTCCGAGACCTCGATGTGCTGTTCGACGTCAAAGCCGCCGGTGGCGGCCTGGATGCTGACTTCGTGAAGGACGACGTTGTTGCGTGCGGCGACGGCGCGGACCTTGTCGAAGATGCTTTCGGCGCTGGAGGAACGGGGCGCGGTGTGGATGACGACGTCGGCGCCGGGGGCGATGCGCTGGACGGCGAGGGTGGCGTCATGGACGAGGTCTTCAGTGCGCTGGAAGGTGAGATTGCGGGGCATGGAGAGGGTGAGGTCGGCGAAGAAGGCGGCTCCTGAGCGGCGCATGCGGAGCTGATCGACGGAGAGCACACCTTCGAGGGCCTGGAGTTCGCGGCGGACCCGGTCGAGGGTTTCGAGTGGTACGGAGTCTGTGAGGACGTAGATGGCGCGGCGTGCGATACGCCAACTGAGGACGACGATGAGGCCGGAAACGACGATGGCAGCGAGAGGATCAGCGTAGTGGAGCCAATGGAGGTTGAGGTACTGACCGAGCCAGGATGCGGAGAGGCCGATGAGGACGGCGGTGGTGGCCCAGATATCGGAGGAAAAGTGCTGGGCTTCGGCTTCGAGGGCGGCGCTCGAGTGGCGTCGTCCGACGGCGCGCATCTGGCGGGAGCGCCAGCGGTCGACACAGATGGAGGCGAGGAGGACGAGGATGGGCCAGAAGGAGTAACGGAGCTGGACGGGATGGAAGAAGATGCGTCGGATGGCGTCGAGGGTGATCCAGAGGGCAGAGCCAGCCATGAGGAAGGTTTCAATGAAAGCGGAGACGTTCTCGTATTTGGCGTGGCCGTATGGGTGGTTGGCGTCGGCGGGCCGGTCGGAGAGGCGAATGGAGACGAAGGTGAGCGCGGCACCGGCGAGATCGACGGCGGAGTGGATGGCGTCAGAGAGGATGCCGAGGCTGCCGGTGGTAAGGGCGACGGCGAGTTTGAGGGCGGTGATGATGATGGCGGCGGAGACGGAGAGCAGTGCGGCGGTGCGTTTTTCCCGAGGCGCGAGGGAGGCGGGGGCGTTCTGAGCCGTGGACTGCATGGACCACTAGGGTAACCCGGAAGCGGTGCGGTTGGCATTGGATTTGACGGCGCGGAAGAGGCCGGCGACGCCGAAGGTGTAGGGAGTCCAGGAGACGTTGGTGAAGCCGGAGGCGCGCAGGAGTGCGAGCATCTGTGGCGGGGGCGGGAATTTGTGGACGGAGGCGGGCAGGTATTGGTAGGCGGAGCCGATGCCGGAGAGTCGCGCGCCGATGGCGGGCAGGATGCGGCGGAAGTAGAAGGCGTAGAGCTTTCCGGTGAGGCCGGTGGGCTCGCTGAAGTCGAGGATGCCGAGTTCGCCGCCGGGGGCGAGGACGCGGTGGAATTCTTCGAGGGCGGCGCGGTAATTGGCGATATTGCGAAAGCCGAAGGCGCTGGTGATGAGCTGGAGAGAGGAGTCGGGCAGCGGGAGGTGGAGGGCGTCGGCTTCGATGGGAATGATGTTGGCGTTGTGCGCGGTGAATTTATGCGCGCCGCGGAGGAGCATCTGGTGGGAGAAGTCGGCTGCGAGGATGGGTTCGACGCCGGGTTCAGCCGATTGGGGGCGGCGACGGAGGAGGGCCATGGTCATGTCGCCGGTGCCGCAGCAGATATCGAGGACGCGGGACTGGGGGCGGGCGAGGATGTGTCGGAAGGTGCGGGAGGCGCGCCACCACCAGTAGCGGTCGATGTTGCAGGAGAGGATGTGGTTGAGCAGGTCGTAGCGCGGGGCGATGGTGTTGAACATGGCCTGGACGGCGACGGCGGAGGACTGCTCGTCGAGTGCGCCTTCTGGCCGTGCGCCGGGTGATGTGGCGGGCGTGCTGTCTACCTCTGTCACTGGCCGGCCTCACGGACGCGGGCGAGGAGCCAGTCGATGGTGGAGCGGAGTTCGGCGTCGGTGATGTCGGGGACGATGAGGGCTTTGCCGATGGA
>CAZWSD010000357.1:2359-4016 GCA_964636535.1 uncultured Acidobacterium sp.
ACATGGACTGGCCGGCGGCCGCTGAGGACTGCTCGTCGAGTGCGCCTTGAGGGCGGGCGCCTGGAGTTGTGGCGGGGGTGCTCATTGGGCAGCCTTGCGAACGCGTGCGAGGAGCCAGTCGATGACGGAGCGGAGCTCTGCGTCCAGGACGTCTGGGACGATGACGGCTTTTCCGGTGGCTTCCGCCAGGATGAAGCGGCGTTGGCCGGCGCGGTTTTTCTTGTCGCGGGAGGTGGCTTTGAAGAGTTGTTCGGCGGTGGCGCGGAAGCGTGGCAGCGGACCGTAGGCCTGAATTACGGAGGCGATGCGATTGGCCTGCGCGTCGGTGAGGAGGCCGCGGGTGCGGGAAAGCTCCGTGGCGGCGAGCATGCCCCAGCCTACGGCTTCACCGTGGAGGAGAGCGCGGTAATTTGTAACTGTTTCGATGGCATGACCGAGGGTGTGGCCGTAATTGAGGATCATGCGGAGGCCGCCTTCGCGCTCGTCGAGGGTGACGACTTCGGCTTTGATGCGAATGGAGGCAGCGATGACGCGGGTGAGGGCATCATTGTCGGCGGCAAGGATGGATTGGGCGTTGCGCTCCATGAAGTTGAAGAGCGCGGAGTCGCGGATGATGCCGGCCTTGATGCATTCGTAGAGCCCGGCGCGGAGTTCGCGCGGTGGGAGGGTATGGAGGGCGTCAGTATCGGCAAAGACGGCTTGGGGATGGTGGAAGCAGCCGATCAGATTTTTTCCGGTGGCGAGATTGACGCCGGTTTTACCGCCGACGGAGGAGTCGACCTGAGAAAGGAGGGTGGTGGGGATCTGGATGTAGGGGATGCCGCGCATGTAGATGGCGGCGAGGAAGCCGGTGAGGTCGCCGATGATGCCGCCGCCGAAGGCGATGAGGAGCGAGGAGCGGTCGGCTCCGGATTGGGAGAGGGATGTGGCCAGGGTTTCGACGCTGGCGAGGCGTTTGTATTTTTCACCGGAGGACAAGAAGAGAACTTGCGGTGGATCGTTGACGGGGAAGCCGGCGAGGAGGGTTTTGCCCCAGAGGGACCAGACTTCCGGCGCGGTGAAGATGAAGGCTTGGGAGTTGCGGTCGGTGATCTGGCGGAGGCGTTTGCCGATGGTGGGGAGGATGCCGCGGCCGAGATGGACGGTGTAATTTGCGCCGGGAATATCAACAGGGATGGTGCGGGCCATGCTTTTCATCGTATCGCAGGGATAGGCAGTGTTAGCAGCGAATGGAAGTCTGGCGCGTCAGATGGAGTGGGTACAGGTGATAGGTTCAAGACAGATGGCAGGCGAAGAGATATTTGATTTTGTTGTTGTGGGCGCGGGGATAGCGGGACTGCGCGCGGCGATTGAGCTGGCGTGCGCGGGGCGGGTGCTGGTGGTGACGAAGGAAGCGCTGGAGGAATCGAATACTTCGTACGCGCAGGGGGGGATCGCGGTGGCGATGAGCGGTCCTGAGGATGTGGCGCTGCACCTGGAAGATACGGTGGCGGCGGGGGACGGGCTGGTGGATCGCGAGGCGGCGCGGGTGCTGGTGGCGGAGGGTCCGCTGCGGGTGGAGGAGCTGCTGGAGTGGGACACGCGGTTTGATCGCGAGAACGGGGAGCTGATGCTGACGCGCGAAGGAGCGCACAGCCGGAACCGGATTCTGCATGCG
>CAZWSD010000358.1:0-4010 GCA_964636535.1 uncultured Acidobacterium sp.
CATCAAAATAACTGATGTAGACTATGACAACGTGAATAAATCAGAGTTTCCTTAGATTCTGCCCTTGCACTTTCTGTCGCAGCACGTAATCCAGCACTATGCTGTTCAGGTTTGCCAAGAATAAAGGAGCAGCAGCTTTGTATGAATCGTGCTTCTCTGCAACAAAGACAGGCAAAGAATTGCCAAAACCGTAATCAGGCGCTATGGATGCAATCATTGTACGAACATTGGTGGGGGCGGTTACGTGTTTGAAACACACCAGCCATTCAAGTCCCTCGTTCCCTGAAATATTTTTTTTGTCCACCCAAAACTGTGGCATGGGCAGCCAGTTCGGATCGGCATGTTGTGCCGCGGTGGCCGGCTCCGGCTGGGCGGGACGGTGGACGTTTTCGGGGTTGACCACCACGCTGGCGGCGCGGTGGTCGTACATCTGCACCATCTTGCCCTCGTAGAGCGGCAGATAGGTTTCACCGCCTTTCCTGAAACGGCTGCCGGCCACGGGATAAAACCCTTGTTTTTCCAGTTCCGTGCGGGTCTTGAACAAGGCCGAGTCATTGGTCATGTGAAACATGGTGGCGTATTTCACCGGCCACACCTGTTTCGGCGAATGGTTGCGCCGGTCCACCAGCACCGGCAGGCGCGCATAGACCGCCGTGGTCAATTCCGCATCGCGGCGCGTGCGGAAAATCGGCGCGGTGCCGGTGTTGGGATTGACAGCGGCGAAATCCGCGGCACTCAGGCTGAACTGACGCCCGGCATCGGCCAGCTCCGATACCGCATGCAGGAAGAAGGCACAACGGCAGGCTGTGAAAGTGCGCCCCGGTCCGCCAAACACGAGGGCGCAGAACTTGAAACGCGAATCCACGTCGGGGAAAAACCCTTTCTTGTTCTCGAAATCGAATAGCACACGCACACGGCCGGTGGTGGCCACGCTCTTGAAGAATTCGCTGGCGCCGAGATCGGAGGCGATACCGGAAGGCGTGAGCAGGCCCACCAAACCGTTGGCGGCGATGAAGTTCTGGCCGCGCTCCACGAACAGCGAGTAAAGATTCACGTCGCCGCCGGAAAGCAGCGGATATTCGCCGCACTCGCGCGCCACGCGGATGGCAGTGTCGCTGCGCTCGCCGGCGGCGAGGTACGCCTGATAAAGCAGGTCCTGCGCTTTTTCCAGCGCCGCAATCAGTTTCTTGCGGTCGCTGGCGCGGGTGGCCTTGGCGATTTCCGGGCGACGGGCGGCGAACCATTCCACTTCCTGGAGTTTCATGCGGTCCCAGGGCGGATTGCCGATGACGGCATCAAAGCCGCCCTCGGGCCGGCCTTCGGCCAAATTGCGCCACACCGTGGGGAAAGCCAGTTCCCAGTGGAGGAAATGCTCGCGCGCCGCGAGCGCGCGGGCCTCGGTGAGCAGCGCGTGGACCGTCTGGGCATCGGCGAAGTCTTCCGATTTCCGCGCGGCCACGGTGCCCGCGGAAATCACCTGCATCAGCTCGCCGAATCTGCCGCTCAGCAACTCCGCCACCGGACGCCCGCCCTGCTGAATGGAGGAATGCCGGCCTTTCATGGGGAATTTCCAGCGCAGCGCCTGCCAGAAGTCCAGCAGCTTCCACAGGGGCTGCAATTCCCGTTCGATGTCGTCGAACAGTGAGCGCGATTCCTGCACTTCGGCGATGTCCACGTCGGTGAGTTCCGACAACCTGGCCATGGAGTCGCTGGCGACGCCGATGCGGGTCAGCGTGCCCTGATCCAAGAGCGAGCTGAATGCGCGCAATTCACGCAGCACTTTTTCCACACGCTCACCGTACAGGGCGTCGCCGACGCGGATGTGGTGATCCAGGAAGGACAGCGGCGCACCGACGGTGAAAGTGTGCAGCCACAACGCCACCTTGGCGAGTTCCACGGCTATGGGATTTTTGTCCACACCGTGGATGACGCGCTTCAGGAGCATGCGGCGCACGATGTGGCGGTCGTCCAACTGGTCCTCGGCCACACTCCAGCCGTGCTTTCGGGAAGAATCCAGGATGCGTATGCGGATGTCGCGGATGCGCCGGATCAGCGGCGATTCATAGGGCCGCCCCTCCTCCGCCCACGCCACTTCCGCGGTGGCATCCGCCATGAGTTCCAGCACCCGGTCGGCGAGATAGTCCACCAGCGAGACCAGAAAGTGGCCGCTGCCGATGGCCGGATCGCAGATTTTCAGGTCCAGCACGCGCACCGCCGGATCGTGGTCGGCCAAGCGACGCAGACGTTCGTTCTTCGGCTCGCGGCTTTTGGCCAACGCCTCCGCCTCGCGGTGGAATGTTGCTACGCGCTCTTCCACAAGGGGTCCGACGGACTCCGCGATGATGAGCTTCACCAAGTCGTCGTGGGTGTAATAGCTGCCGGTATCCTTGCGCGCGAAGATGGTGAGCTGGGTGCGCACGTCACCGTCGGGCGCGGGCACCAGGGTGTATTCCAGCAGGCGCTCGTAGATGGAGCCCAGGTGCTGCACCGAGAGGTCGCGGTAATTGATCCAGCGCCGCCCCGCTTCCGCACTGGTACGTGACAACCCATCCACCAGCACTGCGATTTCCGCGTCCGGTAGGCGTGCGCGGGCCAGCAGCGCATGCTGGCTGGCGTCAAACAGGCCGCCGTTGTAAGGCGGAATGCCGATGGATTCGTCGCCTTCGCTGATGGCACGGAACAGTTCGTTGAGCCGGCCATAGAACTGAGCAGAGGTCTGGCTGAAGACATCCTCGGCATCCACGCGCCGCACGATTTGTTCGCGGATTTTCCGCAGTGAGTAATTGTCATAACGCCGGTCGTGCACCGGCAGAAGATTGCGGTCCTCGGCGAACAGCACGAACAGGAAGCGGTAAAGCAGCACCAGCAACTCGCGTCGCAGCTTCTCCAGGTAGTCTTCGGTGTAAGGCTGCGGCGCGGCGGGATCGTGACGCGCCAGGGCGGCGGCCAGCCGCGGGAAGAGTTCCCCGAACACCAGCGCGCCCAAGTCCCGGGACACGCGCTCCTCCCAGCGACGGCTTTCCTGCAAGGCCATGAGATGAAAGGAACGTTTTTCCGCGTCGTCCGCCTGCGACAGGAAGGCCCCACGGCCAAACAACAGCATGAACACGCGCAGGTAGTGATCCGGCTTGGTGCTTTCCGGGCTGAACAGATCCGGTTCGGCGCCAGCCACCGCCAACAGCGTGGCCAGATCAAATTCCAGAAACTCCTCGGAACGCGCCCGGGCATCCTGCCAGTACAGCCGCCAATGCCGGCCGTTGGTGAGCAAGCCCCATTTGATCGCGCCCTCCGAAGCCACGTCTGCACGACTCAGATAGCGCAATATCTGGTTGGACGGCGCGATCGGATCGAGCAGGTCTTGTGCATCACCACGATCCAGCGGCCGCTGCCAGCGTTTGGCTTCCAGAAGCGCCAGCGCATAGCGATAACGGCGATCCTCCTTTTTCTCCGTCAGTGCCTGCGCCTTGCCTGTTGCGTCCGCGAACAGAAGAAAATCCGGGACATCCATGCGCCCCTTGCTCGAACTGGTTTGCTGCGGCAGTGCGTCGCTCCACCCAAGCAAACGCATGAGCGGTTCAATCACTTCGGAAATGGTGACCGCTTCGTTGGGTCGTTGTGTGGCTGGAAAAACCGTGAGCGCCTTCTTCGCCTTGCTGCGAAACGCCGCCACTTCGGCGTCGGTGACCTTCGCCCATGCAGAGGTCTGCTGGATGCCCTCCTGGAGAAAATCCTGGGTGAAAAGCTTGCCTTGCACCGGCTAATCCTCTTTGTTGGTTCCTGCTTAAGTAACAGAGCCTCGTAAATAGGTCAATTCCCGGCGTGCCGGGGTCTTCTTATTATCGGACTTGCGCCAGTAGCTGCTCCATGAGCCCTTGCACCTGGGCTAGATAACCCGTACCGAACAGGTTCAGGTGATTGAGCAGGTGATAAAGATTGTAAAGATCGCGGCGCTTCTGGTAGCCGTCATCCAGAGGCCACACGGCGTGATAGGCTGAATAAAACGTCGTCCG
>CAZWSD010000359.1:0-4000 GCA_964636535.1 uncultured Acidobacterium sp.
TAGCGGAAGGACCGGGAGATGATCGGTGGGGTGGGACGGATTGGTGGTGGGAATTTTTGCCTTTGCGGCGGAGTTGCGGACGGGGGAGAGATGTTCCGGGTGCTTTGCGGGGATGTGGGGAGGATGTGGATAGGTGTCTGCTTCGCCGGGTTCCGGGCGGTCGAGGCGATAGACCTGAGCGTTGAACTCGGCGCCGAAGAGGATGATCAAGGAGACGATGTAGAGCCAGACGATGGTGGCTACGCCTGCGCTGAGCGAGCCATAGACGAGCTGATAGTGGTTGGAGCGACCGACGTACCATCCGAAGATGAGGGAAGCGATGAACCAGGCGGTGGTGGAAAGGAATGCTCCTGGTAAAGCGTACTTCCAGTTGCGCCGTCGCGGAATGCCGAAGTGGTAGACGGTGGCGAGGACGACGATGCTGGTGAAGAGGGCGACGGCCCAACGGGTGAGGCGCCAGAAGACGAGGACATAGAAGCGGAGGGCGTGACCGGCTTGCAGGATCATCCATTCTTCAATGGCGTGTCCGAGGGTGACGAGCGCGGTGGCGAAGATCATGGGGACGATGACGCCTGGGACGAGGAGTATGGCGACGAGGCGCTGTTTCCAGAAATTCCAGGCGCTTCTGGGGAGGCGATCGGCGCGGCGGAGTCCTTCCATGAGGGCGAGCATGAGACTCATGGCGGCGTAGAAGGAGATGGAGCAGGCGATGGAGACGAAGCGGAGGGAGCGTCCATGGCCGGGTTTGAAGTAGGCCTGCAGGAGGAGCATGGTGTCGGGCGGGAGGATCTGACTGAAACCGTAGCGGAGTTCGCCGAGGAAAGTGGGGCCTTCAGGAACGAGAGCGAGCAGAGTGGTGATGGCGAGCAGGGTGGGGAAGAGGCTGAGGATGCCGGAGTAGGCGGCGGCTTTTGAGTTTTGGAACATGCTGTGGCGAAAGCCGCTCCAGGCGGCCTGTTTGAGGTCGCCGCTGAGTCGCCGGAGGAGACGCCGCACTCGATTCATGTTTGGCCTTGGATTACCGGGAGGGTTTCCAGCGTTGGAGGAAGGCGGTGACGGAGGCGGGGCTGACGCGGCTCATGTTTTCAAACTGGCCGCCGGTTTGACTGTAGAGAAGGGAACCGTGGGAGTTGAGAACGGCGAGGGCGGGAATTCCCCTGTGGATGGGGATGTCGAATTTTTTTGCGAGGCGGAGGTTGTAACGGAATTGTCCGACGTTGATGTCGACGAGGATGAAGTTGCGGGCGAGGATGGCGGAGTTGGGGGGCTGGTGGAGGAAGTAGTCCAGGACCTTGCAGTCGCCGCGCCAGTTGCCGCCGAAGTCGAGGAGGATATTTTTGTTTTGGCGGGTGGCGGTGGCGATGGCGTGCTGGAGTTCAGGGCGGGCGACGGCCGGGGAGGGGTAGATGATCTTGTGGACTTCAGCCGCGTAGTAGTTGCCGGTCTGGGGCATCGCGAGGGCCGGGGGTATGCAGAGGGTGAAGGCGAAGGCGGTAATTGTGGCAATTCGATGGAGTAGCATGGATTTCCCCCGGAGTGCTGGACGGCGTGTTTGCTTCTTAGAATGCCATAACGGGGGGATCGCGGGGTGGTGGGAGGGGTGAATCCTGCCACGCGGTGAAGAGCGGGGGCAAGGGAGGAATCGCGCCGGAATTGGATGGAGGCATTTAAGATACCGGCAGGAAATGGAAGGCATGGGGAAGAGGATGGATGTTCGAGAGGCGAAAGGGCCGGCGACGGCGCTGGTTTACAACGACTGGTATCCGGCGATGCGGAGCGAAGGGTTGAGCGGCAAGCGGATGGTGAAGCAGACCATCATGGGAGTGCCGCTGGTGCTGGGACGGCGTGGGGACGGGAAGCTGTTTGCGATGCGGGATGCGTGTCCGCACCGTGGAATACCGTTGTCGTGCGGGTGGTTCGACGGTGAGGCGCTGACTTGCAAGTATCACGGATGGGTGTTTGAGCCGGTGAGTGGTCAATGCATGGAGATTCCGTCGCTGACGAGCGGGGATAGTTTTCCGCGGAACCTGCATGGGATGGCGTATCCGTGCGAGGAGGGGGATGGATACGCGTGGGTGTTTTTTCCGGAGCCGGGAAGCGGGCGTGCGCGTTTGGAAGAGGCGGCGCTGGTAGGGGTGCCGGAGGTTCCGAAGTTTGGGGCGAAGTACCGGAGCGCGCATCTGACGGCGGAGCTGCCGTGCAATGTGGACCATGGGATTATCGGTCTCATGGATCCGGCGCACGGGCCGTTTGTGCATCAGTCGTGGTGGTGGCGGAGTCGGAAGAGCATGCACGAGAAGGAGAAGCATTTTGAGCCGATCGTCGAGGGGTTCCGAATGACGGCGCATGCGCCGTCGGGGAACAGCGCGCCGTACAAGTTGCTGGGCGTGTATGGGGAGCCGGTGACGACGACGATTGATTTTGTGCTGCCGAACCGGCGGTACGAGACGATCCGGTGCGGGGAGAAGTGGTTTGCGAGCCTGACGACGGTGACGCCGACGACGGCGAATGCGTGCCGGATCGACGTGGCGGCGGCGTGGAACGTGTTTTACCGGGTACCGCTGGTTGTGCCGGTGGCGAAGTTTTTTGGGAAGCGGTTTGTGGAGCAGGACCAATTGACGATGATTCAGCAGGCGGAGGGATTGAAATACGATCCGACGCTTATGCTGATTGACGACGCGGATCGACCGGCGAAGTGGTATTTTGCGTTGAAGCAGGGGCGGCTGGAGTCGGCGAAGACGGGGGAGCCGGCGCGGCATCCGATGGATGGTCCGGTGACGCTGCGCTGGCGGAGTTAGGGTCTGCTGACAGGACCGGTATGGGTGGCGATTTTCGTCGCAATGGGAGGGGACGGGGCCAATTTTCTCGATTTCTGCGCCGGCCGTCGCCAGCAGCGACGCGGTATGCGACGCTCGTTACTTCTTGAACTTTAAAAAAAAGTCGGCTTCGGTCGCGGCCATTCCAGTAGCGTTCACAGGCCCTGGATTGGCGTTGAATTATTGGGAAGGGCCAAGGTGGGTGTGAGAGCGTTTTGGCCAGCGGGGGATGAGGAGGAAGAGAGCTTCAGCGGCGGCGGCGAGCAGGGCCCAGAGGATCCAGGCGAAGGAATGAAACTGTCTGAAGTCGTGTACGGCGTGGATGAAGGCGACGGCGGCGCCGACGGATGCGCCGATGAGGGCGGCGAAGAGGATGGCGAGGATCCACCAGGCGAGGCGGGTGGTGGCGCTGCGGATGGTGGAGATTCCGAGGATGAGGAAGATGAGGCCGATGGCGAGGAGGGAAGCGAAGAGGACGGGTCCGGTGGCCTGCCACCCCGCGGGTCTGCCGGCGGGATTGACATGAGTGGGGAAGGTGGATGCCAGGTGGGGGTAGCTGAGGCAGAGCACGACGCAATAGAAGATGCCGAGAGCGGAGGGGACGATGAAAGCGTTCCAGACGCGCGGGGAGTTTTGATGGGGCATGAATCCTCCTTTGAGGGAGATGCGTGATTGGTTGTTTGAAGATGCCGGGGAGCGAGCGCCGGGGTTGGGAGCGGCGGCAAGGGGGAGTCACATGCCGGAGGATTCCTCGTCAGCCCAGAGGCACTCAGAGCAGATATGGAGCTGGCGTCCGAGTTCGAGGAAATGGGTGGTCCATAGTTTGGGGAGGTTGGGAATGGCGCGAGTCTGTATGAGGGCCTGATTCCAGAGGTTCTGCGCCTGCCAGATGCGAGTGTCAAAGGGGAACAGGTTGATGACATGGGCGAGGGCGAGGGCGTTGTCAGCGTGTTCGATAGTGCCGATGTGGTCGAGGAGGTCGATCATGACCTTCTTCATGCGTTCGCCGGCGATATAGCTGAGTTCCTGGCGGTCGAGGTCGATGTTGTCTGATTTGACGACTTCGAGGAGGGCGCGAATTCTCAAGGTGTCGGTGGGTTCGCCGCGGAGTGCTTCGCGGAGGCCAGCGTTGACGGCGAAGTTGGCGGCGAGGAGCAGGGCCTGAGGTTTGGGCAGCTGGTTGC
>CAZWSD010000360.1:0-3995 GCA_964636535.1 uncultured Acidobacterium sp.
GAGCTGGAGCAGTACGAGACGGTGCTTCAGAAGACGGCGGAGCGCGACCTGCGCTGGCAGCTTGCGGTGAGCTGGCGGTAGTCGCCAGTCGGGACGCGAGTGCTTTTCGTTGATTCAACGTCCAAATTGGCGCAGGTGATGGTCGGTGTGCAGCCATGCCCAGCGCATCCATTGCTTTTGTGACATGGGGCCGAAGTAGGGATGCTTGCGGCCTTCGAGGCTGGCTTCCACGAGGCGTTTTGTGAGCTCAATCAGGGTTTGGCGATCGTCGGCGAAGGCGGCTGGTGGAGTTCCGCCCTTGAACTGATCGATTTGCGGCATGGTGGGGAAGTTCTTTGCCCAGCGAATCGGCACTTCGAGCGCAAGCCATTTGAAGAGGCGCGATGACAGGCCCGGATTGGCGGATGGAAGCACGGTTTCGCCCAGCGCTACCTTTGCGGAGTCGCTGAGGTGACAAAGCATTTGACTGGCGTTCATGCGGCCCCAGCGCGCCGGGTCACCGGGACGGAGTGCAGCGATGCGGGTGCAGACCTGATCGAGGATGGCGGGTTCAGTAAGCGTACGCATGACCATCCAGCGTACAACAGAAGCTATTTCCAGATGCCGAGCAATTGACGAACGAGGACGATCTGGCCGGTGTGGTAGCTGGTGTGGTCGCCTGCGAGGAGCGCTTCGCGGAGGAGATTCTGTCCATCTCCCCAGGGGATTTCGGCGTATAGATTGGAAGCCGGGTCGCCGATGAGGTGCTCGAAGGCCTGGATGTCCTGCTGGACGGCGGCGACGGCCTCAGGCCAGGATTGTTTACCGGGGGGAGCGGGGTCTTTGGGCCAGTAGTCGTCGGGCCAGTTGGGCGCGGTGTAGTTGGGATTGGTGCAGAATTCGAGGAGGTCGTGAAGGGCCAGTCGGATGTGCTGGACAAGTTGCCAGGCACTGTGGGGACAGCCTTTGGGGCGCGTGCCGGATTGCTCAGCGGGGAAATCCTTGACGGCCGATGCAAAGTCGACATGCGCGCCCTGGCCGCGCAGAAACGGGATGAGTTGCCTGCGGAGAATGCGATCTTCGGTGGGCATGAGAAGGCCTCCTGCGGTGTTGGATGCAGGAGGCATTTGTGAGTCCTCGCAGAATTGATGGCGGGACGGCTCGTCTGATCAGACGGAGACGTCCTGCGGGGGCTCGCGGCGTTCGTTAAAGACGTTGCCGAGGCGCTTGATCTGCGCGCCGACGCCGCGGAGTTTTTCCTCGATGTGCTCGTAGCCGCGATCGATGTTGTAGATGCGGTCGAGGATGGATTCGCCGTCGGCGACGAGTGCGGCGAGGACAAGGGAAGCGGAGGCGCGGAGATCGGAACACATGACGGCTGCTGCGGAGAGCGGAGTTTTGCCGCGGACGGTAGCCTGGCGGCCATCGATGCGGATATTGGCGCCCATGCGGACGAGTTCCTGGACGTGCATGAAGCGATTTTCGAAGATGTTCTCCTTGACCTGGCTGACGCCATCGGCCTGGGTGGCAAGGGCCATGAACTGGGCCTGCATGTCGGTGGGAAAGCCGGGGTATTCTTCTGTGGAGACGTCTGCGGTTTTGAGTTTACCTTCACTTCTGACGCGAATGGAATCCTGGCTGAGAACGTCAATGCGGACGCCGCATTCCTTTAGCTTCTCAATGACAGCGCCGATGTGGGAGGGGTTGCAGTGGGTGACGCAGAGGTCGCCGCCTGTGATGGCGCCTGCGATGAGGAAGGTGCCTGCTTCGATGCGGTCGGGATTGATGCGATGTCGCGCGCCGTGGAGTTTCTGGACTCCGCGGATGCGGATGGTGGGTGTGCCTGCTCCCTCGATACGCGCGCCCATGGCGGTGAGGAGGGCGGCGAGATCGGTGACTTCGGGTTCGCGGGCGGCGTTTTCGAGGATGGTTTCGCCTTCGGCGAGGACAGCGGCCATGAGGAGATCCTCAGTGCCGGTGACGGTGATTTTGTCAAAGAGAATGTGCGCTCCTTTGAGTCGATCGGCGCGGGCTTCGACGTAACCGTGCTCGTAGGCGATGGTGGCGCCCATCTGCTCGAGGCCCTTGATGTGGAGGTCGATGGGGCGTGCGCCGATGGCGCAACCGCCGGGCATGGAGACGCGGGCGATGCCGGTGCGGGCGACGAGGGGGCCGAGCACGAGAGCCGAAGCGCGCATGGTTTTTACGATTTCGTATTTGGCGGTGGGGTCAGAGAGCACGCGACAACTGATGGTGGTTCGGTGCTGGGCGCGACCGTAGCCGAGTTCGACCTCAGCGCCCATGGAGGTGAGGAGCTTGCGCTCGGTTTCGATGTCACGCACCTGGGGGATGTTTTCGAGAACAACCTCATCTTCGGTGAGGATGGCCGCGGCCATGCAGGGGAGCGCAGAGTTTTTGGCTCCGCTGACACGGATGGTGCCGAGGAGAGGATTGCCACCGCGAATAACGAATTTGTCCATGATTGAGGGGCTTTCGGGGATTGAGGGGTGAATGGAGATGGTTCCGCGTTCTTCTATTGAACAGGAAGAAGGGCGGGGAGTGAAGTGGCGCGGCGGATACGCATATGGGTGCGGGGAATGGGGGAGACTGTTCCGGAGAGAAAGCGCGAGCGCTGAGAAGCGATCCTGAGAAGGCTAGGACTTGTCTGAACCGAGGTCTTCAATGGCGCGGCGCACGTTACCGTCAGAATTGGCGAGTCGACGAACGGCTTCCGGCTTGTCGACATTGGCTTTGAGCATGACGAGAGCAACGGGGACGCTGCGGCCGGCGGACTTGATGACGTCGACGGCGCGGTCACGAGAGATGTTGCAGGCGCGCATGAGCATGCCGATGCCGCGCTCGACGAGTTTGGAGTTTTGCATGTGCACGTTGACCATGAGGTTCTCATACACATAACCGAGCCGGGTCATGGCGCCAGTTGTGATCATGTTGGTGATCATCTTCTGAGCGCTGGCGGCCTTCATGCGGGTGGAGCCGGAGAGGATTTCTGGCCCGACCTCAGCGACGATTGCAATGTCTGAAGCTTCGGCGAGGGGTGTGCCATGATTGCAAGTGATGCAGGCGGTGCGCGCGCCCCGGTCGCGGGCGTAGGCCACTGCGGCGACGACATAGGGGGTGCGGCCGCTGGCCGAGAGGCCGATGATGACATCTTTGCGGCTGGGTCGGCGGCGGGCGATGTCGCGTTTGCCGAATTCTTCGGAATCTTCGTTGACCTCGACGGGGGAGGCGAGGGCCTTGGGTCCTCCAGCCATGATGTATTGCACGGTCTGGGGGCTGGTGGAGAAGTAGGGGGGGCACTCGCAGGCGTCGAGTGCAGCGATGCGGCCGCTGGAGCCTGCGCCGATGTAGATGAGGCGTCCACCTTCGCGGATGCTGCGCGCGACCCAGTCAATGACTTCGGCGATCTCGGGCAAGGCCTTTTTTACGGCGTTGGCGACTTTCTGGTCTTCGTGATTGATGATTTTGGCGATCTCAATGGCGGACCTGGTATCGAGCCCCAGCGATGCCTCGTTGGGGGTCTCGGTGGTGAGGTCGTGAATATCGATGATCGAGCGAGGGGGAGTGGACGTGGTTTCCGTGTTCGGGGGTGTAGACGTGACCATTTCTCCTGCTTTCGAGCGATATCTTCCTCGTTAAGTGTATCGCGCTGGCGCTGGCTTGCGAATTCTTTTCGCAGGAAATGGGCGCATGGGATCAAAGAGGGAATGATTCCGCGGTTTTGGATCAGAGAGAATCGACGACGGCATTGTGAAAGGCGGGTCGGACGGCCTGGATGGCGTTGCTGGAGCGGTCGGGCCAGGTGCGGTTGGTGAGGAGCACGACGGCGAGGGTCCGGTCTGGATCGATCCAGAGCGAAGTGCCCGCATAGCCGAGATGACCGAAGGAGCGGGGACCGAAGTGATGGCCGGAGGATGAGGGGTTGCCGGGGGTATCCCAGCCGAGGGCGCGGGTGGTGCCCTGAGGTTTTGACTGGCGGGTAGTGAAGAGCTGGACGG
>CAZWSD010000361.1:0-3988 GCA_964636535.1 uncultured Acidobacterium sp.
GTTCCTCCTCAACATGTCCTCCCTCTAGCGACAACACATCACCCAAAGCAAAACGGCGTTCCCGCAAGGGAACGCCGTTTTGCTTTGACCAGTCCGCCCATCAACCACGCCGGTGGCCCACTCAAGCCTCTTTTGCGGGAGTGCGGTCCAACAGCCTACGCCCGCCGATAAACAATCTTCAACTTCTCGCGGTCCAGAATCTTCTTGATCTGCACCCGCGCATGATTGTGCCACGGACCTACCGTGTCCAGCCGCGCATACGCCATCCAGTGTTGCAGCGCCTTGCGCCGCTCGCCCTGCCGCTCGTACGCCAGCGCCACGTTGTAGTGCGCATCCGCATAGCGCGGAGCCAGACGTATCGCCGCCCCGTAAGCCTCGATCGCCTCCGGCATTCTTCGCAGCTCGTCCAGCACATTGCCCAGATCGAAAAACGCCAGCGCGTACCGCGGATCAGCGACTGTCGCGCGTCGATAAAGCATCTCCGCTCGCTCAAAATCATGCCGATGATAGTAGATCGTCCCCAAGTTGATCGCTGATGGCGCATGCGAGGGATCGTTCGCGAGAATCGCCTCGTAGGTCAAGACCGCTTCGTCCAGCCGGCCCGTTTCTTCCATCTGCACCGCGTCCAGAAAACTCGCCGGATCCCCCTCGAAGTCCCGCCGGAATCGCCGCCCATCATCCCGCGCCACTCCCGATCCGTGCTCAAAGTCCAACAGAAACTGCCCCCCGATCGGATCCACCAGCGCACCCGAGTACCGGAAAGCCACGCGCGATCCATCCCGCTCCGCACCCGCCTCCAGCAACGGGTTCGCGATCCCCGATGCCTTCTGCATCGCCACAATGCTCGCCCGAATGCTCGCCGCTGAAAGACGCGTCGATCGCAGATCACGCAGCTTCCGCAACTGCACCAGGTCCTGAAAGCTGTATGTCTCGCTGGGAGCAATCAGCCCGGCCCGCTCCCAACCCCGGAGCTGCTGGGCGTTGATTCGGAGTATGCGAAGTACATCGCGGCGCGTATAAGGATTCACGGACCTTCGCTCTCTTGCCCCGATTATCCGAGGACCAAACCATAAGTACAAGTAGCACGCAATGAAAATCGTGGATAAACAGGTACAAAACTAGATTCACCGCCGCCCGCTTCCTCTTCCGAATTTCACTCCTCACTTCCTCCACCAACACCGCGCCCTGCGCCGCTCCTGTGTCGCACGTCACAGTCCCCGCCCCGTTACGCGGAGGACACTGATCCTGTCAACGACGATTGCCGTATGCGCACACATTCATCCAAGTAGTGAGGAACTCCATGGCCACGCCTGCCAATCCGATCATTGTCGACGGAAACGAAGCGACCGCCGCAGTCGCCTACCGTTTCTCTGAGGTTATCGCGATCTATCCCATCACCCCCTCGTCAACCATGGGCGAGCTCGCCGATCAATGGCATGATGAGGGTCGCAAAAATCTCTGGGGAGCCCTCCCCATCATCGCAGAACTACAAAGCGAAGGCGGCGCCGCCGGCGCCATGCACGGAGCCATTCAGGCCGGAGCACTCGCCACCACCTTCACCGCCTCCCAGGGCCTCCTGCTCATGATCCCAAACATGTACAAGATCGCGGGCGAGCTCACCCCCTCGGTCATCCATGTCACCGCCCGCTCCCTGGCCACCCACGCGCTCTCCATCTTCGGCGACCACTCTGACGTCATGGCCTGCCGCGCCACCGGCTACGCCATGCTCGCCTCCAACTCCGTGCAGGAAGCCGCCGACATGGCCACGGTCGCACACATCGCAACCCTCGATGCCCGCATTCCATTCCTCCACTTCTTTGACGGCTTTCGCACCTCCCACGAAATCAACAAGATTCATGCCATCCCCGACGAAGTCCTCCACTCCCTCGTCGATGAAAAAGCCCTGCAAACCCTCCGCGCCCACGCACTCAGCCCCGACCATCCCACTCTCCGCGGCTCCGCGCAAAACCCTGACGTCTTCTTTCAGGCCCGCGAAGCCGCCAATCCCTTCTACCTCGCCTGCCCACAGATCGTGCAGGACGTCATGGACCGCTTCGCCGCCCTCACCGGACGCCAATACCACCTCTTCGAGTACTACGGCGCGCCCGATGCGGAACGCATCATCGTCTTGATGGGCTCCGCCGCCGGCGCCGCCCAAGAGGCCATCGATGCCCTCATCGCCGGCGGCGAAAAGGTCGGCCTCATCAAGGTCCGCCTCTATCGCCCCTTCCTCAGGGAAGCATTTCTCGCCGCCTTGCCGGCCACCGCCCGTCGCATCGCCGTCCTCGACCGCACCAAGGAACCCGGCTCCGCCGGCGAGCCCCTCTATCAGGACGTCGTCACCGTCATCTCCGAGGCTTTCTCCAACCGAACCCTCGAGCTCGCCGACTTCCCCATCATCATCGGCGGCCGCTACGGCCTTTCCTCCAAAGAATTCACACCCGCCATGGTCGAAGGCATCTTTGACGAGTTGGATCGCCCCCAGCCCAAAAATCACTTCACCATCGGCATCGACGACGACGTCACCCACACCAGCCTGCCCTGGTATCCGGCCTTCAACACCGAAAATCCAAAAACCGTCCGCGCTCTCTTCTACGGCCTCGGTGCCGATGGCACCGTCGGCGCCAATAAGAATTCCATCAAGATCATCGGCGCGGAAACCGACAACTATGTCCAGGGCTACTTCGTCTACGACTCCAAAAAGTCCGGGTCGATGACCACCTCCCACCTCCGCTTCGGCCCCGAGCCCATCCGTTCCACCTACCTCATCACCCGCGCCAACTTCATCGCCTGCCATCAATCAGAATTCCTGGAGAAGATCGACGTTCTCGAAACTGCCGAACCCGGCGCCACCTTCCTGCTCAACACCCCATGGGGACCGGACCAGGTCTGGCAGCATCTGCCCCGCAAAATCCAGCAGACCATCATCCACAATAACCTCAACTTCTACGTCATTGACGCCTACGCCGTCGCGCGCGATGCCGGCATGGGCAACCGCATCAACACGGTCATGCAGACCTGCTTCTTCGCCATCAGCGGCATCCTTCCCCGCGAACAGGCCATCGAGCAGATCAAGAAAGCCATCCGCAAAACCTACATCAAACGCGGAGAAGCCGTCGTCGAAAAGAACTGGGCCGCCGTCGACTCTACCCTCGCCCACCTCTACCAGGTCAACGTTCCAGCCAAGGTCACCGCCGGCTTTGACATTCTTCCCGCCATGCCCGAGAATGCGCCCTCCTTCGTGCGCGATGTCCTCGGCGCCATGGCAGGCGGCCACGGCGACAGCCTTCCCGTCAGCGCGCTGCCTCCCGGTGGCACCTTCCCGACCGCAACCGCCCGGTGGGAAAAACGAAACGTCGCGCAATTCATCCCCGTCTGGGACGAGCAGCTCTGCATTCAGTGCGGCAAATGCGTCCTCGTCTGCCCCCATGCCGTCATCCGCGCCAAGGTCTACAACCAGGCATTGCTCGCCGATGCCCCACCCACCTTCAAGTCCGTCAAACCCAAGTGGCGCGGCATGGACGATCAGCTCTACACCCTGCAGGTCGCGCCCGAAGACTGCACCGGCTGCACCCTCTGCGTCGAGGTCTGCCCCGCCAAGAGCAAGACTGATCCCTCCCACAAGGCCCTCAACATGCTCCCACAGCATCCGCTGCGCGCCCCCGAAAGCGAAAACTGGAACTTCTTTGAGTCGCTGCCCGCCGTCGCCCGCAACCGCGTCTCACACTCCCAGGTCAAGGACATCCAACTCCTCGAACCCCTCTTCGAGTTCTCCGGCGCCTGCGCCGGCTGCGGCGAAACACCTTACATCAAGCTGCTCACACAACTCTTTGGAGACCGCCTCGTCATCGCCAATGCCACCGGCTGCTCTTCCATCTACGGCGGAAATCTTCCCACAACGCCTTACTGCATGGATGAAGAAGGCCGCGGTCCTGCATGGGCCAACTCCCTCTTCGAGGACAACGCCGAGTTCGGCCTCGGCATGCGC
>CAZWSD010000362.1:0-3935 GCA_964636535.1 uncultured Acidobacterium sp.
GCGCGGCGTAGTTGCCTACTTGCCGACGACGGTGACAGCGCCCATCGACATGACCTTACGCGCACTCGAAGGCATGGCGCGGCAAATCGAGCGGGCCGACAAGGCGTCCGGCGATTCTGTCGGCCTTCATGGCGCGAAACCGATGGGCATCCATCTGGAGGGTCCGTTCCTGTCGCACAACAAGCGCGGCGTGCAGCCGGCGGAGTATCTGCAGGGACCCTCCATTGACCTGCTGCGGCGTTTCTGGGAGGCGGCCCGCGGCCACGTTGTTCTGATGACCGTCGCGCCGGAGTTGCCGGGAGCCATCTCGCTGATTCAGGAAGCCGTCCGCCTTGGCATTCGCGTCAGTCTGGGGCATAGCAACGCCACCACTCCAGAGGCCGAAGCAGGCGTTGTCGCCGGGGCCATCAGCGCCACCCACACATTCAACGCCATGCGGCCGCTCGACCATCGCGAGCCCGGCCTGCTGGGTGTCGTCCTCGATGAGCCTCATCTGTATGCCGAATTGATCTGCGACGGCATCCACGTCGACCCTCTGCTGGTGCGCTTGTTCCATAAAGCGAAGACACCGGACCGCGGCATTCTGGTCACCGACGCCATTGCCGCCACTGGAATGCCGGACGGCGTCTATAAGCTGGGCACCATGGACGTCACCGTAGCCAACGGCAAGTGCATGTTTGAAGGTAAATTGGCGGGCAGCGTGTTGACCATGGACCGCGCCGTCCGCAACTTCGTGAAATTTACCAAGGCTTCCTACGGCGTCGCCGCGCACTACGCGTCTGCGAATCCGGCCCGCATGACAGGCTTCGCCGAAACATATGGAGAACTTGCGCCTGGTCGTCAGGCCGACATCACCGTGCTGTCGCCCACCGGCGAAGTCCGCAGCGTCCTTCTCAACGGCCAGGTTTTTTCCGGATAGTTTATTTCTCCTGTTGCTATAGAGGAAAGATCGTCATTCTGAGGTCGCTGAGGCGACCGAAGAATCCAGAGTGTGACAGCGGCGTGGACTAGGCAGATACTCTCTGGATTCTTCGCTTCGCTCAGAATGACTCCCGTTCATATTCGACTACGCCAACCGTAGATCTGCTTTAGGAAATTGCGCCTGACGTCTGAACCGTGGCGTTCGAATCTGCGGACGACTTCGAGCGGCAATGTTGCCGCGCCCGCCACAGTGCGCCCAATACCGGATCCACAGCTTCCGTCCGGATTCGTATTCCCGGCAGTTCCCGGCGAAGGTAGGCGAGCATGGCTTCCCGCACGGGTGCAATCTTGCTCAAAATGCTGCCGGTAAATGCAACCTCCGGCGGCGCGGCGCCTTCGCCCTCCAGCTTCTCCACTCGCCGCACGGCGAGCACCGCAAAGGCCCCCAGAAAGTTTCCAGCCTGCTCCAGGATGCGAACCGCATCGGCCTCGCCACCTTCCGCGCATTCCACCACTATGGGGGTAAGTTTAGAAAACTCCGGCCCTGGGATTCGATTGACCACGTCCACCAGGTCGCCGATTCGCGGCATCTCCCACGCCTCCTCAACCTTCTTCATCAGCAGCGTTTCTTCATCGCGATCGAGCGCGTCAAAAACGGCGCGAACGGCACGTTTTCCAATCCAGTTGCCTGAACCTTCATCGGCCACCACCGGGCCCCAGCCGCCAACATGGACGCGTTGTCCGTTGGAGGCGCGGCCAATCAGGTTGGATCCTGTGCCCGCCGCGACCATGACGCCCGCGCCGCCGGCAAATGCGGCTTCCAGCGCGATCTCTTCATCGCCGGCCAACAGAATATCGCCGCCGACGCGGGCGTGCAATTCATTGCGGACCCAGTCGGCCACTCGCGGAACGGAGATGCCAGCCAGGCCGACGCAGGTGCAGGCAATCGAGTCGAGAGAAATTCCCGATTCCGCAGCAACGTCGCGCAGCAGAACCTCCAGATTTTTCTCTGCGTCCTCCACCGGCGCCCGCATGATTTTGATGCTGCCGCTGGAGGCGCGGGCCAGAATGGCATCGTTGTCGGCCAGCACACATCGGGTCCGCGTCGCTCCCGCATCAATTCCAAGAAAATACGCCATGCTTCTCAGAATAACCGGAATGCTACTGCGACCGGGGCGTCGACCGGTGCCGCCATCCGCCCCAGTCGAAATAGTGCCCCAGAATTCCCTTCACGATCAGGTGATCGGTGGACGCGGTCGCTCCCCAGCCCGCACCGATATTGATCTCCCACTTGGGAGAGACGAACAGATTCACCACCGGAAAAAACTGCTGTTGCTGGTTGTGGAGAGAAACGAAATGTCCAAATTCGCCGTAATAGCCGTAGTACTCCAGTCCCACGTTGTAGTACTTGTTCGGCTGATATGTCAGCGTGGCGGCGGGCCCAAACGTCATGCCATGGGGAGAAACATCGCGATAGTAGTACTGGATTTGCTCGGGAGTCGAACCCGGTGGCAGCGATGTGGGATGAATTCCCCAATTCATTGTCCCATTCACCGACCAGTACCACTTCCCCATGGTTTTATCGACGATGGGCATGATCTGCCAGGACCAGGTTGGATTGGCATACGCTGCGCGGGCATATCCAATTTCATTCGATAGGCTCAACCCTACCGGTAAATGCCAACTGAGAGGGGCGCGTACGCGCGGACGAATATGGTCGCCCACCCACTGCACGCCGGTCCCGTTTTTCTCCTCTGTAAAAATATAAAATCCCACCTCCGACCAGTTCGTAATCCCCTGCGTCAGCTCGATCGTTTCATGTTCCTGGCCTTGTGTCGGCAGCATCCCGTACTGGGTTGTGGTGCTCCCTTCCACCGTGTAGTTGCTGTGCAATTCCGTCAGCAGTGTCTTGGGCGCGATCGTCTCTGACGGATATACCTGAATTTCGTAGTTGTTCTGCGCCATGAGAATTCGCTGGAAGCTCAGAAGAAAGAGCAGCAAAATTGCAGATCGTAGAAGTCGGCGCCGGTAGGCGACGAATGCGGCCGGCATTCCTGTCAATTTCTTCAAGCCGCCCGCCAACCTGCCGCGGCACACTTTGGTCCTTCGCCCGCTAAAGATACGTTGGGTTGGCAATCTGATCTCCCGGCTCTTTCTCAATGCTGATTTCTATTGGACGTGGGAAACAGAAGAAAAGTCCCTGGCTTTGTTTCATTTCAGCGCGAACAGTTTGCCATTCCTCGAAAAGCGAGCCTGTCTGAAATATCAAGCATAATTTGGCCAACCGATCGGATTATGCTTGATTTGAATCGTTGCTTTGGGAATTAGGCAGTGTGCATAAATAATCACTTCGCATGGGCATTGCAGTGTGATAGCGTTCGTGCATGATTGGGTCCGCGGCCGGGATTCACCGGCGTTACGAGGCGTTGTCGCCTGCTTTGGACGAACGGGGGCGACGCCGGTTTGCTGCCGCGGAGGCTCGCGCCTACGGTCATGGCGGGGTGAGCGTGGTGTCGCGGATCACCGGCCTGGCGCGCAGCACGATCCGCCGTGGCGTCGAAGAGATTGCGCAGAACCAGCAGGTGGAGGCCGGGCGGATACGCAAGCCCGGGGCCGGACGCAAGAGCAAACGCTTGGAGGATTCTACCTTGTTGGCGGATTTGCAATGTCTTGTGGAACCGGCCACGCGGGGCGATCCGATGCGGGCGCTGCGCTGGACGTCGAAGAGTCTGCGTCATTTGTCTCAGGCGTTGCGAGGCCGCGGGCATTCGGTTTGCCCGCATGTGGTTGCAGACTGCCTGCGGGAACTGGGATACGGCTTACAGGCCAACCGTAAGACCCACGAAGGCGGTGGGCACATGGATCGAAACGCTCAGTTCGAGTATCTCAACGATCAGGCCACGGCGTTCCTGAAGGCGGATGAGCCAGTCATCTCCGTCGATACCAAAAAGAAGGACTTATTCTAAGTAGCGTTCATGATGATACTAATAACTGATATGATGAACGCATGTCAA
>CAZWSD010000363.1:0-3925 GCA_964636535.1 uncultured Acidobacterium sp.
ATGGTCCAGGCGAAGTTGGCGTGGGTGAGGCGAATGAAGGTGGCCAGCAGGGGTGCAAAGATGGAGAGGTGGGAGTGGGAGACGATGAAGGGGGCATCTGGTAGATAGAGTCCCGGGTCAACGAGCTTGCGGACGCCTGCGATGTAGATGCCGGCGTCGTTGGCGTAGGGGTGGTAGCCCTGCACGAGGAGAACGGTTGCGGTCAGGAGCGCGATCAGGGTCCAGGGCGTGTGCTGCGAGGGAACACAAATACGGCGGAGGCGGGAGTAGAAGTCCGTCACGAGTACCTTTTTGGGGAATCAGTTGGGCTGACTTTCGAGAAGGTTGTGGAGCCTTTCATCAATGAGATGCTCCGCAGCGGCGAGGGAGGCGGGCTGGTCGCCGAAGGTGGAGAGCCAGTGGACGTGGGGTTCGCGGCGGAACCAGGTGAGCTGTCGTTTGGCGTAGTTGCGATGGCCCTGCTGGGCTGCGGCGATGGCTTGCTGGAGGGAGAGGTGGCCGGCGAGGAGTTGGCGGGCCTGGCGGTAGCCGAGGGCGTCGAGGACGGGGATGGAGGTGCCGTAGCGGGCGATGAGGGATTGTGTTTCCTGTAGTAGGCCCTGGTGGAACATGGCGGCGGCGCGGGCGTTGATGCGGTCGTAGAGTTGTTCGCGGGGTGGATTGAGGCCGATGCGGAGGAGGCGGTAGCCGGTGAGGGGAACGCTTCCGGCGGCCCAGGCGGCGGTGATGGGCCGGCGGGCGGCGAGGCAGACCTCAATGGCGCGGATGAGCTTGGGTTGGTCGTTGGGGTGGATGCGGGCCGCGGCGGCTGGATCGAGGCGGGAGAGGATGCGATGGAGCCAGGGGTGTGCGTGGCGCTGGGCGGAGCGGGCGAGGCGTGCGCGGATTTTTGTGGAGCGGGGAGGTCCGGGGAAGAGCCCGTCAGTGAGCGCGCGGAGGTAGAAGCCGGTGCCGCCGGTGACGATGGGGAGGTGAGAGCGGGCGGTGACGAGGGCGATGGCCTGGCGGGCGAGGCGGGAGTAGTCGCCCGCGGAGCAGGTTTGGTCGGGGGGGAAGAGGTCAATGAGGTGGTGGGGGATGTGGGCTCGGTCGGCGGGAGAGGGCTTGGCGGCTCCGATTTCGCATTCGCGGTAGACGGCGACGGAGTCGCAACTGATGATTTCGGCGTGGAAGCGTTGAGCGAGTGCGAGGGAGAGGGCGGTTTTGCCGCTGGCTGTGGGTCCGAGGAGCAGGACGAGGAGCGGTGGTTCGGATGGGGCGGAGGGGATCACCCGATGCGCCACCAGCCAGGGGCGAAGAGGGCGTGTTTGTCCGCGCGGAGGAAGGCGATGAGGATGATGAGCAGGGCGAGGAGGATGAGGCCGAGGATCTGGGAGCGGAAGAAGCGGGAGGGCCGGCGGGGCGATTGGGGGCCTGGCTCAGAGGCGGAATTACGCGGAGAGTCAGGCATGGCTACTGGTTTCCGGCATCACCGGGAGTTTCGTTATAGAGGAAGTTGAACTGGAGGGCGAGAAATTTGCCCTTGAGGTTGACGAATTGCTTGGGGAGTGGTGGATAGGGTGAGGCGCCGGTGATGCCGCCCCAAGCGGCGCGATCCAGCGCGACATCGCCGGAGGGTCCGTAGAGGATCATGTGATGGACGCTGCCGTCGGGGTAGATTTCGAAGCGGATCTGGACGACGCCCTGCTTGTTGAGAGGCGGTCGGGCTTCGTCGGGAATGATGGGGTACCAGGCGCGCTTGGTGGCGGCGATGACCTGCCGGAGGTAGTGGCTGAAGTTGACGCCCATGGTGTTGCTGAGGATATTGACGCTGCCGCGGATACCCTGGTGCTGGACGGGGGCATTGAGTCCGTTGTCACCGGAGGAAGCGCCTGCGCCGCTGAAACCGCCCTGGGATGCGGCGCGGAGGGCCTGCTGAATCTGCTCACCGGGGGAGGTGGAGCTGTTGCGGAAGTTTTGTATCTTGTGCTGGACCTGCGGCGCCATGAGCCTGGAGAGATTGCTGGAGGGCAAGGGCTGGGCAGGCGGCGCGGGCGGTTTGGGCGCGCTTTGCCGGGGGTGGGGCTGGGGCTTTTGCGCCTGCTGTCCCTTATGCATTTGGGGCGTGGGGCGCTGGGTTGGGGCGGGTTTTTGATGGGGCTCGGGCGGGGCGTGCATGAGCTGGCCGGCGCGGCGCATGGCCTCGATCTGGGCGGCGGTCAAGTGGCGCTGTATGGGGTGTTGGGCTTCGGCGATGCGGTTCTGGTTGGAGATGCGGTTGGTTTTGGGTTTGGGCTGGTTGAGGAGATCCTTGGGCAGGGTCAAGTAAGTGAGCTGTTTGGGGTGTTTTTTGAGCTGCTGCTGTTCGGTGACGACGTGAACGGCGGGGAGATGGATGTATTTTTGCCCATAGACGAGGTACCAGATGATGAGGAGATGGATGATGATGGAGATCCAGATCATCTCACGGACGCGGCCCCAGGAATTGGCCTGCTCGAGGTCGTCGATGACGTGGAGCAGGTCGCCGGAGTCGAGATCGCCGTAGCGGTTCTTTCTGCGCGAGCCGAAGTTAGGGGGCTCGGGAGGGGCCTCGTTGGTTGGGACTTCAGTGATGGGCATTATCAATCAGTGAGACGGACAGATGCGGGCGTATCGTTCGCAAAGAGGTCCTCAGGACATTCTCTCATCAGAGCGGCGATTTGCCATAACGGGGAATGAAGGAAAGATGAAGATGGAGGCAACCCGTACAATCAGAGGAAATGATTCCAGCGGCAGTAATTACGGTGAGCGACTCGTGTAAGCGTGGGGAGCGGAAGGACGAATCCGGGCCGGAGGTGGCGCGAGTGCTGGAGGAGGCGGGATTCGAGGTGGTTCTGGAGCGCGTGACGGCGGACGAGGTGGAGGAGATTCGGGCGGCGTTGCGGGAGGGATTGTCGGCGGCGCGGCTGGTGGTGACGACGGGAGGGACCGGGATCGGCGAGCGGGATGTGACGCCGGAGGCGACGCGACCGCTGTGTGAGCGGGAGCTGGAGGGAGTGGCGGAGCTGATGCGTGCGGAGGGATTGAAGGAGACGAAGTATGCGGCGCTGAGCCGGTCGTTTTGCGGGACGTTGGGGCAGGGGGTGTTGTTGAATCTGCCGGGCAGCCCTCGGGGGGCGGTCACGTCGCTGCGAGCGGCTCTGCCGTTGCTGGCGCACGTTTTGAGTGTGCTGGGAGGCAATCACCGGCACGAAGACAGTGCTCTAAGGCGAGAGGCAGATTGAAACACCTGATAGTGTGGCTGGCGAAGTGGAAGGTCATCATGATGGCCTTTGTGAAGCCGTTGGGCGTCTGGGGGATAGGGCTGGTAGCCCTGGTGGATGCGGCGGCGCTACCGCTGCCAATGGATTTGATCATGGCCGGTTATGCGTGGGAGGACAAGCAGCATTTTTACATTTACGCGATTCTGGCGGGCGTGGGTTCGGCGATCGGGGCACTGGTTCCATACTTTGTCGGGCGTGCGGGCGGGGAGCTGTTTTTGCTGCGGAAGGTGAACCGGGCCAAGTTTGAGCGTGTGCGGGCGCAGTTTGAGAAGCAGGAATTTCTGGCGATGCTGATTCCCTCGGCGATGCCGCCGCCGATGCCGTGGAAGCTGTTTATTCTGGGAGCGGGAGTCTTCGAGATGAAGATTCCGCAGTTTATGCTGGCGATTTTTGTGGGTCGCACGACGCGTTACCTGATTGAGGGTCTGCTGGTGGTGCTGTACGGGCCGAAGATCATCGTGCTGTTTGAGGAGGTGATCAAGACACATTGGGTGCTGCTGGTGGTGGTAGTGTGCCTGTTGCTTGGCGGGGCGGTGTGGTGGGCGGTCCAGTGGCAGATGAGGAAGAAGAATCGGGAGCAGGGCTGAATCCGGTGAGGGATAGAGGAGCCGGCAACGGTATGGTTGCCGGCTTTTTCGTGTTTT
>CAZWSD010000364.1:0-3904 GCA_964636535.1 uncultured Acidobacterium sp.
AGATGCCGGCGACGGCCCAGGTGGTTTCCCAGGACCACTTTTTGACTTTCTCAATGGGGGCATAGAAGGATGCGGCGGCGGCGGCGCCGATCATGTGCCAGCCAATTCCAGCGAGGATCGAAGGCATTCAGGTCTCCCGTGTTTTCAGAGCGGGTGTGGAGGGCGCCCCGGTTTTCTGTTCCAAAGAGGGTATCAGTTCTGTATAGGAATGTGCGACTTTGTGGCGGGGGTTTTACGCCGCAGCTGTCCAAGCAGGCTGGGATGGCTTAGCCGTCGATTGGAATGGCGAAGGCGGAGGCGGCGGTTTTTGGGGTGCGGCGCGGGAATTATGGATGGTGCGGGGGAAGGGAGATGCCGTCGCCGGCGCGGACGTGTGTTCCTGGCTTGACGGAGGCGCGGCCCTGGCCGAGGTGCTGGTTGGAGCGTCCACTGCCGGTGGGGGCAACGGGCGGCTGGGCTGCGATGCGGGCGGAAGATGCGGTGGAAATGCCGCTTTGCTGCTGGAGGATGGGGATGATGGGGCGATGCTGCGCGGCGACGTTGCGCGAGTGCTGGACGCTGCCGAGGACGACCACGGAGCAGAGGCAGCATCCGGCGAGTCCGGCGAAGGCCAGGCGCGGCCAGCCCAAGGCTGCGCGGGGAGCGGGTTGGGCCTGGCGAAGACTGCGGAGGATGCGGTCATTCATGCCGGGCTGCGGCTCGACGGCGGCGAGCTGCTGGAGGGCGTGGTCGATGATCTGGTCGGTGGTGTTGCGGTATGCGTGCGGGGTGTTCATCGTTCGATTCCCTCCTTTTCCAGTAATTCGGAAAGGATACGGCGGGCGCGGAAGATGCGGGAGCGGATGGAGGATTCGGTGGTGCCGAGGACTTCAGCGGCCTGGGCGGTGCTGAGCTCTTCGACGGCGGAGAGGAGTATGGCTTCGCGCTCCTTGCGAGGCAGGCGGTCAATGAGGGCAAGGATGCGGCGGTATTGCTGGGCGGAGATGGCGTTCTGGTCGGCGGCGAGGCCGGAGGCCCGCAGGGAGCGGGTGTGGTCGGAGATATCGTCGGTTTCGGGGCGGGTTTTGGCGCGGCGTTTTTTGTCGAGGACGACGTTCCAGACGATGCGGACGAGCCAGACGCGGTGGTCGCGGATTTCGCCGAGTTTATCGCGGTGACGGAGGACGCGGAGGAAGGTTTCCTGCACGGCATCTTCGGCCTCGGCGACATTGCGGGTGACGGAGTAGGCGACGCGATAGAGCGTGGAGCCGTACTCTTCGACCAAGGCGGCAATGGCTGTGCTGCTTTCCACCATATTGGTTTGGAGAGCAGGTGCGGGCCAGATGGCGGTCTGTGCCTGTGTCCGGGCTTGTGTAAGGGCCTGGGCAAAACTCATGGCGATTCGTCCTGCTCTAAAGACGGAGGATACAGGGAATTCGCTCAAAAATCATAGCAGGGGCGGGGCGTCTGCCGATGATTTCAGCCTTGAGCCTCTATTCGTTTGGCCGGAACCATCCGTCCCGCGGGCTGACCCGGCTCCGGCACTGCGAAGTGCGGAAGGCGAAAAAGCGATTACTCTTGAGGGAATGAATCGCAAGCCGTGGTTTGAGCTGCATGACAGCCCGCGATATCCGGGTTTTCTGCGGGACATGGTGACGGATGGGCTGGAGCAGACGTGGAATACCCTGGGAAGCTACCGGTGCATTGCTCCGTTGCTGCGGCAGGCGGTGGCCGAGAGCGGAGCGCGGCGGGTGGTGGATTTGTGTTCGGGTGGGGGAGGGCCATGGTTGTCGCTGGCGGGGGAGATGAAAGACGCGGGCGGGCAGGCGGTGGCAGTGGTGCTGACGGACAAATTCCCTAATTTGAAGGCGTTTGAGCGTACGCGGGAGGCTTCTGGGGGGCGGATTCAGTTTTCGGCGGAGCCTGTGGACGCGGGCGCTGTGGATAGTGGTTTGAGGGGGTTCCGGACGGTCTTCTCGGCGTTTCATCACTTTGGGCCGGAGACGGCGCGGACGATTCTGGCCGATGCGTTTGAAAAGCGCGAGGGGATTGGAGTGTTTGAGCTGGCGCAGCCCAAAGCGCGGACGGTGGCTCTATGCTTTGGAATGCCGTTGTTGAACTGGCTGCTGACTCCAGGGATGAGGCCGCTGGGGTGGCGGCGGATGGTGTGGACGTATCTGGTTCCTGTGATTCCATTTACATTGTGGGCGGACGGGATTTTGTCGTGCTTGCGGAGTTATTCGCTGGCGGATATGAGCGAGCTGGTGCAGGGGCTGGAGGCGGAGGATTATCGCTGGGAGATTGGCGAGGCCGGCGGGGGCAAAGCTCCTGTGGCGTACCTGGTGGGGATTGCGGGGCGACGAGGTGCATCTGAAGCAGCAGTGGCGAAGTGACGCCGGGGGCGAGACTCCGCAGGGTTTGCGGGGTCTAATAGAAGTGGGTGCCGCTGCGCCGGAGATGAAGTGTGCCCGCAGGAAGGGAAGCCCGGAGCGAGGGTTTCCAAAGAATGGTTTGATCAGGAGAAGCCCGGGATCGGTTATGGCGTTTCGTTTGCGAGTACTGTGCAGTGTGGTGGTTCTGCTGTGTCTGGGAATTCCGGAGTTTGCGAATGCCACGTCGTTTGATCTTTCCGGGCCGACGCTGGAAGCGACGGTGACGCGCGGCAAGGCGCGGTTGCCAATTGCGGAGGTTCCGAATCTGCAGGCGGGTGACCGCGTGTGGATCCAGGCGAATTTTCCAGCGACGCAGTCGGTGCGGTACCTGATGGTGGTGGCATTTTTGCGGGGATCGACGAATCCGCCGCCGGACAATTGGTTTCACAAGGATGAAACGTGGAAGAGCCGGGGCAGCGAAGGGCTGCAGTTGACAGTGCCGAAGGGTGCGCGGCAGATGCTGGTGCTGTTGGCTCCGGAGACGGGTGGGGCGTATCACACGCTGGTGGAAGCGGTGCAGCGCCGGCCGGGATCGTTTGTGCGGGCCTCTCAGGACTTAAACGAGGCCATGTTGGACCGGTCGCGTCTGGATACGTACTTGCGATCGATCCGGAAGGTGAATGAGAGCGATCCGACGAAGCTGCAAACGGTGGCACCGATGCTGGCGCGGAGCCTGGCGATCAAACTGGACAACACCTGTTTTGACGCGGTGAGCGAAGAGCAGGCGCCATGCCTGATGCAGAATCAGAATTCGCTGGTGCTGAGCGACAGCCAGACCTCGTCGATTACGGACACGCTGACTTCGGGCGCGATGAGCGACCTGGCGATGCAGGTGAGCGCGACGCCCAGGGCCGGCTACGGGTACTACAGTCCCTACATTGCATCGGTGATGGACATTGCGCGGATCATGGCGTCGTTTCATAGCCCGCAGTACCAGTACATTCCGGCGCTGGCGATGCGGAAGGTGAAGGCGATGCACCTGATGCTGAACACGCCGCCGTCATTTGGGAAGCAGAAGTCAGTGATTGTAACGGCGATGCCATCGATCCAGGCGCCGCGGCTTCCTTTGCTGCACGCGGTGAGCAATAGTCTGCTGCAGTGCGCGGAAAAGCCTGGACTGGTGCTGCCGGCGGATGGAGCTCCTCTGGTGTTTGCGACCGGGTATGCGCATGAGATGACGCTGCAAATGAAGACGAAGAACGGCAAGGTGGTGGAGTTGCCGGCGCGGCCCGATGCGGAAAAGGGCGGGTTCGTGGTGAATACGAAGGGGCTCGATGCGAACGAGTTTGGCGGTACGGTGCAGGCCCGCCTGCATGGATACTGGGGATTCGCGCCGTATCAAGGGCCTGAGTTCACGCTGGAAAACGCCCACACGGAACCTTGGATGCTGGGCGCGGGAGAGGCGAATACCCTGGTGGTGGGCCGGGACGCGGTGGTCCATCTGAATGCGGGCAACGCGGTATGCGTGGAGAAGATTGCCGTGAAAAGCGGCG
>CAZWSD010000365.1:0-3902 GCA_964636535.1 uncultured Acidobacterium sp.
TCTTCGATGCGCGATGCATCCAGGGAGGAAAGTATATGCGTCTTGACGGAAAAGTGGCGATCGTCACCGGCGGTGGTTCAGGCATAGGGCAGGTCATCGCAGAGCGGCTGGCGAGCGATGGGGCAAGCGTAGTGATTGACTACATTGGGAGCCCTTCGGGAGCGCAGGCGACCGCGCAGACGATCGAGAAGCAGCAAGGGAAGGGTGAGATATTCCAGGCGGATGTCGCGAAGATCGATCAGATCCGGGAACTGGTGGACGAGGCGTGGAATCGATACGGCTCCGCCGACGTTCTGGTAAACAACGCGGGCATTGAGATGCGGGCAGATTTTTGGGAGACCACGCAAGAACAGTTTGACAAGGTAATGGAGGTGAATCTGCGAGGGCCCTTCTTTTTGACGCAGGAGTTTGTTCGGCGTCTGCGGGCGGGGAAGAAGCCAGGGAGGATCATCAATATCAGCTCAGTGCATGAGGACATGGCTTTTCCGGGTTTTTCGACCTATTGCTGCAGTAAAGGCGGTATGCGGATGCTAATGCGCGATCTTGCTGTGGAACTTGGCCCGCTTGGCATCACCTGTAACAACGTTGCTCCGGGCGCGATCATTACGCCGATTAACAAATCTCTACTGGATGACAAGCCGAAGCTGGAGGCGCTGCTCAAGAATATTCCTTTGAATCGTCTGGGCGAGCCGAAGGACGTAGCATCCGTGGTATCGTTTTTAGCTTCTGAGGAAGCCAGCTATGTCAACGGTTCTACGTTCGTGGTTGATGGTGGATTGATGCGGAGTTATCACGAGCAATAACTCATGAGCCTGAAGATAGAAGACTATGCAATGATTGGCGACTGCCACACAGCCGCCCTGGTGGGGAAGAACGGATCCATCGAATGGCTATGCTGGCCGGATTTTGCTTCGAGCGCTTGTTTTGCTTCGATTCTGGGGGACGAGGACAACGGCTATTGGAGCATTCGGCCGGCCGGGCGCAGATGGAAATCGAAGCGCAGATATGTTCCGCATACGCTGATTGTGGAAACGACCTTTGAGACTGCAAAGGGAGCCGTGCGGGTGATCGACTTCATGCCGACGCGCGATGAGAACTCCGATGTGGTGCGCATCGTGGAAGGATTGCGCGGGGAGGTGGAGATGCGGATGGAGCTCGCGATCCGCTGCGACTATGGGCACACGGTTCCCTGGGTGGTGACGACTGAGGAAGGTGTGCGGGCGATTGGGGGGCCGAACCTGACGTTTCTTCGGACTTCAGAAGAGACGCACGGGGAAGAGCTGAAGACGGTGAGCGACTTCAGCGTTCGCCGGGGTCAGCGCGCGTGGTTCACTCTTACCTACGGTCAGTCGCACTTAGGGGATCCGCCGGCGACGGATGCCGAAGAGGCATTGGAGCGGACAAAGAAGTTCTGGGTGGACTGGACGAAGAAGGGGCGTCGTTGCGGAAGATATGGTGAGCTGATTGAGCGATCGCTGATTACGCTGAAAGCGTTGATATATATGCCGACGGGGGGCGTTGTGGCGGCTCCTACGACTTCACTGCCGGAGCAGTTGGGAGGTCCGCGAAATTGGGATTATCGCTAGTGCTGGCTGCGGGACGCCACATTCACACTACTGGCGCTGATGAGCGGCGGTTACTATGACGAAGCGAGGGAGTGGCAGAACTGGCTGCTTCGGGCTCTGGCCGGCTCGGCGGACCAGGTGCAGATTATGTACGGCATCCACGGTGAGCGCACGCTGATTGAGTGGGAAGCGGAGTGGCTGCCGGGTTACGAGCGGTCCAAGCCAGTGCGGATTGGCAACGCGGCGGCAGGGCAGTTGCAACTGGACATCTACGGCGAGGTGATGGATGCGTTCTACCATGCGGAAGCGGGCGTGCGGAGTCTGCGAGAAGAGGACTTCCACATTTGGCGCGAATTGATAGAGCATTTGCGCGAGGCGTGGATGCTTCCGGACGAGGGTATCTGGGAGACGCGCGGCGGGGCGGAACACTTTACGTATTCCAAGGTGATGACATGGGTGGCGTTTGACCGGGCGATCCAACTGGCGGAGCACCACAAGCTGGACGTGCCGATGGACGCGTGGAAACGGACGCGGGATGAGATTCACGAGGAGGTGTGCAGGAAGGCGTTCGACAAGCGGAAGAACAGCTTTGTGCAGTCGTACGAGACGCGACGGCTGGACGCGGCGCTTTTGCTGATTCCGCTGGTGGGATTTTTGCCGGTGGATGATCCGCGAGTGATTGGCACAGTGGACGCAGTGCAAAAGTACCTGGTGAAGGATGGGCTGGTGATGCGCTACGACACGAGCAAAGGCAGCGACGGGCTGCCGCCGGGCGAAGGCGCGTTCGTGGCATGCAGCTTTTGGCTGGTGAGCGCGCTGCATGCGATTGGGCGAGAGGGCGAATCCAGGAAGCTGTTTGAGCGGCTGTTGAAGCTCACCAACGATGTTGGGTTGTTGGCCGAAGAGTATGATCCGACGCGGAGACGCCAGGTGGGGAATTTTCCGCAGGCCTTTTCTCACATATCACTGCTGGTGTCTGCGCTGCACCTGGAAGGCGACGGGCTGTCCGGAACGCGCCAGGGCTGGCACTCGAAGGAAGGTAAGCGGACAATTCACCAGCAGATTGCGGACTACAAAGGGCGCAATTCGGGGACCAGCAAGGCGAAGGAGACGCGAAAGTAGCTGGAGCTCGATGTGCATTGTGACCAAGCGGGGGCTCGCGCCGGGGGTATAAACACAATTGGGTGCAGAACGCAAGATCATTCGGCACTTGCATTTATGGCCCGGTCCACATACATCTGGAAGTGATGAGTGCGCTTGTATTTTCTGGATGGCTACTTTTGAGTTCGCTCCTGGCAGGTTTTTTGGGGGCGCTGACCGGTCTTGGCGGTGGTGTGGTGATTGTTCCGGTGCTCACGCTGCTGTTTCACGTTGATATTCACTATGCGATTGGGGCATCACTTGTTTCCGTGATTGCGACTTCGTCGGGCGCGGCGGCGTCCTATGTGCGCGAGGGGTTCTCGAGCGTGCGAATCGGCATGTTCCTGGAAGTGGCGACTACGCTGGGCGCGCTGCTTGGCGCCTACCTGACGGCGATGGTATCAGCGCCGACGATTGGAGTTGTTTTTGGGATTGTGTTGCTGTATTCGGCCTGGGCGTCATTCCGCACCAAACATGACACGCACACGAATAAGCCGGATGCGCTGGCGATGCGGTTGAAACTGAAGGGCAGCTTTCCGGCACCGGGAGGCGAAGAGAGCTACGTGGCGCAGCGGGTACCGGCCGGATTTGGGCTGATGTACGTGGCTGGGACACTGTCTGGGCTGCTGGGTATTGGGTCGGGAGCGGTGAAGGTTCTGGCGATGGATCAGGCGATGCGTCTGCCATTCAAGGTGTCCACGACGACGAGCAATTTTATGATCGGCGTGACGGCGGCGGCGAGCGCGGGCATTTACCTCAGCCGCGGTTATATTTCCCCGGAGCTGGCCATGCCGGTGATGCTGGGAGTGCTGGCCGGATCGATGGTAGGCGCGAAGGTGCTAGTGAAGGCCAAGGTGCCGTTGCTGCGAACCGTATTCTCGCTGGTGATTGTGGCGCTTGGATTTGAAATGATTTACAACAGCCTGGCGGGGAAACTATGAAGGTTTGGAGCGATCATCGGATGGAAGAAATCGTCTCGAACATGCTGCGGATCGGCGTGTCGACGGCGGCCTGCCTCGTATTGCTGGGCGGTGTGATGTACCTGATACAGCACCCGGGGCCGATTCCGAGCTTCCGTCATTTTCACGGCGAGCCGGTGACTCTGCGCGATCCGGTGCAGATATTCCTGGGGGCGATTCATGGCCGCGCGAGCGGGATGATTCAACTTGGGCTGCTGGTGCTGATTCTTACGCCGAT
>CAZWSD010000366.1:0-3897 GCA_964636535.1 uncultured Acidobacterium sp.
AGGTCACCCATTTCGCCGTCAACTCCACGCTCGATCTCGTCTCCCTCGTCAACTCCTCGTCCGCGCCCTCCCTGCCACCCAACCCCAAATCTTTCGCCAACAAGATCCGCCTCGACGTTCACGTCACCTCCTCGCCCTCCATGGATTTCCAGAACTCCATCGCCAAGCTCGCCGGCACGGTCAACCTCCATGTCCGCGGCACGGTGGCTCAACCCTCCATCCTTGGCCAAATCACCATCACCGAGGGCCAGGCCTCCCTCGCCGGAACAAATTACCAGCTCCAGCGTGGCGTCATTTACTTCAATAACCCCATCCGCATCGACCCCACCATCGACCTCGACGCCACCACCCACGTCGAAAACTACGACATCACCATCGGCCTCCATGGCACACCCAGCAAGCTCCACCCCGTCTTCCGTTCCAGTCCACCGCTCTCTGAGCAGGACATCTTCTCCCTGCTCGCCCTTGGCCGCACCCAGGAAGAACAGCAGATCTACTCACAGCAGCAAAGCCAGGCCGGCGTCAACTCCGCGGCCAATGCACTGCTCGGCTCCGCCATCAACGCCACCGTCAGCAATCGCATCCAAAAACTCTTCGGAGGCGGCAGCGTCAAAATCAATCCCGCCTATGTCACCACCACAGGCAACGCCACGGCTCGCCTCACCGTGCAGCAGCAAATCGCAAAAAACCTCACCCTCACATACGCTACCAACGTCAACGCCACTGCGGAACAGCTCATCCAGGGAAAAATTGACCTCACGCCCAGCCTCTCCGTGCTTGCCGTCCGCGATGAAACCGGGGTCTTCAGCCTCATCTTCACCATCCGCAAGCGCTACAAATAGCCGCCAACTCACCCCGTTTTCATCCCACTAATCTTCGCCACAGCCGCGATTCCACACATTTTTAGCTCCAATCGCATCTAAACTTGGTAGCAGTCCGTAACCGGAGATAACAAATGAGATTCAAATTACTTGCTTCCTCTCTTTGCCTCGCGACACTTCTTTTCGTTGTTCCCCCCGTCCTCCACGCCCAGGCAAATGACGCCCAGTTGCAGTCCCAGGCGCAACGCGTGCTTCGCGCCGGCCGCTTCAAAGATATCCGTGTCGCCGCTCACAACGGCACCGTCACCCTCACCGGCTCAGTCAAGTACTTCTCTGACAAAATGGACGCCCAGAAGCGCGTCCAGAAGGCGGACCGTAACGCCCAGATCGAAAACTCCATCCAGGTCAACACCGAGTCGGTTCCCAACGAACAGCTGGGACAAAAGCTCAGCAACGAGATCAATAACTCCCGCATCGGTTACGGCACCACCGCCTTCAATGCCATCACCGTCGCGGTGCGCGGCAACGGCATCGTCACCCTGGGCGGTTACGCCTACGGTCCTGTCGATGCCAGTACGGCATACAACCTCGCGGCCAATGCCAAAGGCGTCACTGAGGTCATCAACAATATTCATGTCGACCCACCTTCGCCTCTGGATGACCGCATCCGCCGCGCGGCATACCGCGCCATCTACGGCTATCCGCAGCTGAACAAGTACGCCCTTAACCCCGTCAAGCCCATCCGCATTCAGGTCGACGGCGGACACGTCATCCTCTTCGGCGCCGTTGACAGCGAATCAGATAAACAGGTCGCCGGCATCCAGGCCAACAGCGTCCCCGGCGTCTTCTCCGTCAAGAACGAAATCCAGGTCGCCGGTAAGGAACATTGATCCAACTGCCCGGCTTCATCCCATCGCAGCACCCGCGGCGGAGCACCCACTCCGCCGCATCTTCTTCGATAAACTAAACACCATGAGCTTCTTCCGCAGCGTGGGCACCACGCTCGAAATGATCAAGTGGGAGCACTCCATCTTCGCGCTCCCTTTTGCCCTCGTCGGCGCCATGCTCGCCGCCCATGGCCTGCCTACCATTGCCCAACTGCTCTGGATCATCGCCTGCATGGTCACAGCCCGCTCTGCGGCCATGGCCTTTAACCGCTGGGCAGACGCTGACCTCGACGCCACCAATCCCCGCACCGCCATCCGCGCCATTCCCGCAGGCCTGCTCACGCGCCGCTTCGCCGCTGGATTCACCACCGTCATGGCCGCTCTCTTCCTGCTCTGCGCCGCCCAGCTCAACCGCCTCACCCTCTTGCTCGCACCCGCCGTCCTCGTCATTCTTTTCCTCTACTCCTACACCAAACGATTCACCCGCTGGTCACATCTCGTCCTTGGACTCTCCCTCGGCATCGCACCCGCCGCCGCATGGATCGCCGTCCGCGGCTCCCTCGATCCACGTATCCTCGTCCTCACGCTCGCCGTTCTCTTCTGGGTCGCCGGCTTTGACCTCCTCTACTCCTGCCAGGACGTCGACCATGACCGCTCCCAGGGCCTCTTCAGCGTCCCCTCCAGCTATGGAATCGACATCGCCTTCACCCTCGCCCGCCTCATGCACCTCGTCATGCTCGGCCTGCTTCTATGGCTCGTCAGCCTCTTTCATCTCGGCCCGGTCGCCGTCGCCGGCATCCTGCTCGTCGCCGGGCTGCTCCTGTATGAGCACCTCATCGTCTCGCCCCGCGACCTCCGCCGCCTCAATGCCGCCTTCTTCACCATGAACGGCGTCATCTCCGTCGTCTTCTTCGTCTTCATCGCCGCCTCGCTGCTCCTCCATCGCTCCTAGGGCCTCTGGAGGTGCCGCCCCCCATCCCTCACTTGCCGTATCCTTTCCTCACCAGGAATATTCACCATGCCCATCATCGCCATTCAGGGTGAACCCGGTTCCTTCAGCCACGAAGCCACCCTCCGCCTCTTCCCCAACGCCACCTTGCTACCCTGCGCCATCTCTCGACTTGCCTTTGACGCCCTCCTCGCCGCAAAGGCTGACGCCGCCGTCCTGCCCATCGAAAATACCCTCGCCGGCTCCGTCCTCGAACACTATGACCTGCTCCTCCAGCACCCCGTCACCATCCAGCGCGAAATGCTCCTCCGCATCGAACACAATCTCATCGCATGCCCAGGCGCCAACCTCTCCCAAATCCGGCGCGTCCTCTCTCATCCCATCGCCCTCGCCCAGTGCAACCGTTTCTTCCTCGACCACCCCTCCATCCAGCCCACCGCCGCCTATGACACCGCCGGCAGCGTCAAGCTGGTCGTCGCACAAAACGACCCCTCCGTCGCCGCCATCGCACCCGCCCGCGCCGCCGCCGAATACCGTGGCGAAATCCTCCTCCGCAACCTCGAAGACAATCCCCAGAACTACACCCGCTTTTTCGTCGTCCTCCGCAGTCACTCCCCCAGCCCCATCCCCGCGCCCCAGGAACCCATCAACAAGGCAAGCCTCGCCTTCACACTCCCCAATCAGCCCGGCGCCCTCGTCTCCGCCCTTCAGCTCTTCGCCAACCTCGGCGCCAACCTCACTCGCCTCGAATCCCGCCCCGTACTCGGACAGCCCTGGCACTACGTCTTCTACGTTGACTACTGCTTCTCCAACCCCTCCGTCGCCGACCAGGCACTATCCGGACTCGCCTCCATCTGCCCCTCCGTCAAAGAGTTAGGCCGCTTTCCCGCAGCGGAATCATAACCCGCCAAATCACCCCTCACGCATCAAGTCCACTCGACACCAGCCGATCTAACCTCCAGCAGCAATGATTTCAAGCAACCTTTTCCGGTCTCCGATGCGTATACCAACATGGGACCGATTCTCACGGGCTACAGCCACTCCAGGACATCTGTGCCCCGAGGTCACAACTCCACCGTCGTCGCAACCAACACGAAGAAGCGACGCTGAAGACTCTCAATACCGGTATGGCGATCCTGGAATCGCTACAGAGGCGCGGCGCATTTCCCGCTCAGGTTCTTAGCTGAACTGCAACTTTTTGGGAACCTGATATATCTAATTGAATAAAAGTTGATAGAGG
>CAZWSD010000367.1:0-3866 GCA_964636535.1 uncultured Acidobacterium sp.
AGCAGGCCGACAGCGCGATGTATGCGGCCAAGCAAGCAGGCCGGAACCGCACCGTTCGCTACAACGATGAGATTGGGCGTGCACTGCAGGAAAAAAATCAGATTACTTCAGCGCTCAGAGGGGCGATGGACCGCGGTGAAATCCTGTTGCACTACCAGCCGGAATTCGATCGGGTGAGTCGTCAGATTGTGAGATTTGAAGCGCTGGCACGCTGGAACAGCGCCCTACTGGGCGAGGTTCCTCCGACAAAGTTCATCACCGCGGCGGAAGAGAGCGGCCTCATCGGGGAACTTGGGAAGTATCTGCTGGAGTTGGCCTGCGCGGACGCCGTGGAGTGGCAGCGAAAGACCGGGCATCCTATTCCAGTTGCCGTAAATATCTCGGTCCTTCAGCTTCGGACCGAGGGCTTTGTCGAGGCGGTGCTGGAAGTTTTGAAGCGGACGGGGCTGCCGCCGACCTCGCTCGAGATGGAGATGACTGAATCAGTCATGCTGGGCGACTATCAAGAGATTCAGGAAGTGCTCACGCATCTGTGCACATTGGGAATCAAGCTGGCGTTAGACGACTTCGGAACCGGTTACTCCAGCCTGAGCTATTTGCCGGAGCTTCCATTCAACCGGTTGAAGATCGATCGCTCTTTTCTGCGGAACGCCAACGGCAGTCCGGATGGTGAGGCCTTGATTGATGCGATCGTCGGTATTGCTCACCGACTCGGAATTTCAGTGGTAGTGGAAGGGATTGAGACGTCTCAGGAGCTGGAATTTATCCACACGGTGGGTGCGGATGAAGTGCAGGGATTTTTTCTGGGCGCGCCAGGATCAGATCCGTGTTCGATGATCGTTCGACATGCCGCCATTCCGGTTGAGGATGATCTTGACAGGGCAGACCGGGTGCGAAGCTCGATTTAGTCGAGATTTTGGGGATGGGCGGGAGGTTTTCGGTTGGGGGTCCGCAGGCTGACGGCTAATTTTGGTGTCGCCAGTAGCCTTTGGTGATCTGGACGAACTGGTCTTTTTGCTTGGGCTTGAGGAGGATGTGGTGGAAGCCTGAGTCGCTGGAGTTTTTGGTGCGGTTGTAGGCGAGCAAGTAGGCGGTGTTCATCTGGAGAGCGATTTGTGCGAGCAGGGTTTTGAGGCTGGCGCGCTTGCTGTCAAACATTTCTCCGCCGGTGCTGCTGCAGATGTAGGCGAGGATTCCCTTGCCGTTGACGCGGCGGCTGGGGCGGGGCGGTGGTGGTTGGGAGGTGCCGCCGGGGTAGCCGCCGCCGGGATAAGTGCCGGGATAGCCGTCCGGGTATGAGCCTGGGTAGCCGAGGCCGAGGTGGTTGTGCGCGTTGTGGAGGAATTTTTCCGGTGGAGGCTGGCCCTTGAAGTAGACGGCGTAGACGGCGACGCCAGCGGTCTGGGCGGCGTTGATGGCGCCGTTGAGGGTGGTTTTGCTGCCGCGGTCGACGCCGTCAGAGAAGAGGATGAGGGCCTTGCGGCCTGAGACCTTGTTGAGGACCTGGGAGGAAGCGAGATAGATGGCGTCGTACAGGGCGGCACCGCCGGGGCGCTGTTTGTGTTTGCGCTTGGAGAAGCCGGTGGAGGCGTATTTGCCGTTTGTGTCTCCGTTGAATTGCGGGACGCCGAGCTGTTCGATGGCCTGGTGGAGTTTGGCGGTGGAGAGGGATGGGTCTTCGAGGAGATCGACGTCGAGGTTGAACTGAATGACGAAGGCCCTGACGTGGGAGTTGGAGCCGTTGATGAGCTGGGCGAGGAAGGCTTCGCCGTCGCGGCGCTCGGTGGGGAGCCATGAGCTGATGCCGGGGCCGGTCTGTGCGATGAGGCCGAGAGTGAGCGGGAGGGATGGATCGGGGGCGAAGGACTGGATGGTTTGCGGGTGGGTGTTGTCAGTGAGGGTGAAGTCAGAGGCGGTGAGGTTGGGGATGAGGTTGCCCTTTTTGTCGTGAACGAGGACGGGTACGACGACGTGTCCGTGCTGGGAGGGCCTGAGCTGCGCGGCGATGGCGGGGGCGGGTTGCGCGGAGGCGGTGGGAGCGCAGAGCAGAGCGAGAGTGGCGGCGAGGGTGACGGAGGTCAGGTTCATGACGCGGCCGGAATTGAGGGCTTAGGTAAGAGTATCTGACAAGCGGGGCGTGGAATGCAGCAAAAGGAAGCCGGCGGAGGCGGCGTGTGCGAAGGCAAAGCGTGGAGGGAGGTGGTGGTTTGGGGTGGGGAAATGGGGATTTGGGGCTAGTAATAGAGGTATTTGCGCCACTTCTGGTCGGAGTGGCCGATCATGCGCATGATGTGGCGGCTGGTGTGGAGCGAGAAGGGGCGGGGTTCGCGGAGGAGCTTCATGTCAGTGAGCTCGAGGAGGAGCTGATTTCCCTTGCGGCGATTGCAGGGATGGCAGCAGGCGACGAGGTTTTCCCAGGTGGAGAGGCCGCCGCGGGAGCGGGGGATGACGTGGTCGAGGGTGAGCTCGCCAGCGGCGAGGACGACGCCGCAGTACTGGCAGGTGTTGCGGTCGCGAAGGAGGATGTTTTTGCGGGAGAGGGCGCGGGTCTGGTGAGGTATGCGGCGGTATTCGAGCAGGCGGATGACGGAGGGCAAGGGCATGAAGACGCGGGCGGCATGGAGCATGGCGTCATGCTGTTCCTCAGTTTTGGCGACGCCTTTGAGGACGAGGACGAGAGCGCGGCGTGCGCCGCAGATATTGATGGGCTCGTAGGAGGCGTTGAGGACGAGGACCGGAGTCTGCATGGCATGGTGGGAGGCCTGGGTGCGTGATTCGGCGGCGACCGGGGCGTGGGTCATGGTATGGCATTTGGCGAGCGATTTTTGCTTTCGAGCGTGAACCGTGGTTTTGCCGAGCGACATGGTTTCCCCTATTCGTTTTGAGTGTTGGCAGATCCCCAGAGAGCTACGTCTTCGTGCATGGGCAGGCCGGGCGCGAGGGCGGGAGCGGTGGGGTCCTGGGCTGAAGCGGAGAACGGCTGAGCGTGAAGCGCCTGGTAGCGCTGGGCACGGGCGACGGTGGCGACGTGAATGCTGGCCGCGCCGGCGCGCATGAGGGCCTGGCTGCAGGCGCGGGCGGTGGCGCCGGTGGTGTAGATGTCGTCGACGAGGAGGATGTGACGTCCCGCGACGGTGGATTGCGCTTGACGGCCGGAGATGGAAAAAGCGCCACGGAGGTTGTCGCGGCGTTGGCGTGGGCTGAGCCCGGCCTGGGATTCAGTGGCCCTGTGCCGGGCGAGGGCTCCGGGGGCGAGTTGCAGGCTGAGCTGGGGCCGGCGGCGGAGGGCGTTGGCCAGAGAGCGGGCGAGCAACTCGGCCTGATTGAAGCCGCGGGTGCGCCTGCGGGATGCGTGCAGCGGGACGGGCACAACGAGCAGGGATGGGGGGAGATGGGGAATGCGGAGCACGCGCGAGGCGAGCAGCGCGCCGAGGCGCTGGGCGATGGGCTCGATGCGGTCATATTTGAACAGATGGAGAAGGTCGCGGAGCTGGTCCTGATAGAGGCCCCATGCCACTGCGAGGGCGAAGGGCGGTTCCGCGAGGCGACAGATGCGGCAGAGAGAGTGGGTCGGGAGAGTTTGGGAATTGGGATCAGCGGCGAGTAGTTCTCCGCAGCGGTGGCAGAGGAGGCCTGATTGCGGGTGGAGACGTTTCCAGCAGGAGGAACAGACGGGAACAGCGGAGAGTTCAGCGAGTGGCGCGGCACAGAGGCGGCAAGGAGATGGAAGGAGAACGGTGGAGACAGCGTTGAGGGCGTGTGCGGGAGTACTTCGAAGGACGCGAACCACTGCCCGCCATGCCGATGTTTCGGGCGGCGGACGTTCCACGAAAGGCGCATGCTGCACGCTGCGGAAGACTCACCTC
>CAZWSD010000368.1:0-3861 GCA_964636535.1 uncultured Acidobacterium sp.
GCTCGCTTCGCCAAAGGGATATGAAAATGTGGCGAGCGACTCAGCCCCGGAAGCGTCCAGGAGCAGTCGACGATTCCGATCGAGGTCGGCGCGCAGTGCGTCGCGCGACAGGCCGAGTAAAGAGTGATGAGCATAGGTATGGCACCCGAGCTCGTGACCGCTTGCAACCAAGTTTCGCAAATCGCCAGATGAGAGCATATGCCGGCGACGTTCGGATCCATCGTGCAGCCAAGAGCCCGTCACGAAGAACGTGCCAGCGGCGCCCCTTTCGGCAAGAAGCCGTCCCCCGTTCTCTAACGCGCTTCGCGGGCAATCATCGAAGGTGAACGTGCAAATTGGCGCGCCATCGAGTCGTATCGCCGGGTTGACCACAAATCGACCGGAAAGCCTCTTCGCAAGCGCGGAAAATTTCGTCATCCGCTGGCTTTCGGAAAGCTTAGACATAGAACGGACTCAGACGATTAGCCGAGCCCGATGAGACGGGCCACGGCCGTATTCCGCTGGGTGCTGCTTTTATCATGGTTTCCTTGGAGCACGATTACCGAGTGGATCTATGGAAATGCGCGGAGCGGGCGATCGAACTCAGCACACGCAATGAAGGCCACGAGCAAGATAAAGCCGCGCCTCATGCCGGACAAATCAATTTTTAAATTATATAATTTCGATAGAGAGTCGTAAAGAATGGGTCAGTTGACGGGAACTCTTTTTAGGCCCAGCGTTCCCCACCTGCGCGGGCTCCAATGAGGATCCAAGATGTTTGAGATTGGAACTGGACACGTGCTCGAACAATCTGGCGCCGAGCAGCACTTTACCCTGGCACGCCTTGAAAGTCAGCTCGGTGCCCGTGTTCTCAGGCGTTCCCTGACGGTCTGGCAGGAACATTGCTCTGAATGCGCCATGCCGGCATGCTATTCGACCTGCGCCTTTTATCGCCCTCGGCTTGACTATAAATGCAGCCGCCTCGATGACCTCATCCGAGTCAACCACTCGCCCATGCACATCGCTGTTCCGACCACCGTCGTCTTCGGTCGATGGGCCAGGCTACTCGGTCATGGTCCTGCAGGGCTGATCGAGCCGGATATCGCAAAGCAACGCGAGTCGCGGGCCCTTTCGTGGGATCGCGCCTCGGAGCGTATCGTGCTCAGTCGTGGGCTTTTGGCTCCGGTTCGACGCCGTGTCACGAACATCATCAGCGGCCCAAGCAACTGGAAGACATTGGATGTGGAAAGGCTGTATTTCGTAGCCGAATGCGAAAATCCGGCAACGGCAGCAACGCAACTGACATTCAGTTTCGCGGTGTTACAAGAGGGGAATTTGAGTGGAGCCGAGACATTCCGACTGTCACTGACGATCGAGCCCGGGTATTCCGTCGTTACGCTCCCTGCAACGAAGTTCATAGATCGCGCCAATCTCGAACGACGTTTTGTGATCCAGATCTCACCAGCAAATTCCGATGACCGCCCGACATTGACATTCGGACTGCTTGATATAGCCGAGCTTTCTGCTGCCCCAGCCGCGGTACAGCACTCCGCGGGAAGCGCCACCGAGACAAAGTCCTCGGGCCCGCCCGCGATAAAATGTGTCGTTTGGGATCTCGACAATACCCTCTGGACTGGGACTCTCGTTGAGGACGGATTGGAGGGTCTACAACTAAACGGTGCTGCCGCGGAAGCAGTGCGCACGCTCGACCACAAAGGGATCCTTCAGTCGATCGCCAGCAAGAATGACTTCCAAGAAGCTCAAGAGGCATTGCGAAAATTTTCCCTGGACGAGTATTTTCTCTTTCCACAAATCTGTTGGGGGCCGAAAAGCGATTCGATCGAACGGTTACGCCATAAGCTGAATATTGGCATCGATACTTTTGCCTTCGTTGACGATCAAGATTTTGAGCGTGCTGAAGTCGAATCCGCTCTACCGGACGTACTAGCGGTGGACGCTGATCACATCGAGGAGTTGATGCGTCATCCTCGACTCGATGTTCCTGTGACCGAGGAGGGTTCGAAGCGCAGAATGCTTTATCAGGCCGAGGCGCGGCGTGATGAAGCGCAGATGGCATTTGGGTCCTCGTACGAAAATTTCCTGCGGTCATGCGCAATGTCAGTAACCATCTCGCACTTCACGCAACATCATCTTGATCGCGTCGATGAGTTGGTCCAGAGAACAAATCAACTCAATATCTCGACATATCGGTACAGCCGAGATGAACTCTGCAATCTCCTCACCGGCAATGGCCACGCATCCTACGTGGTTCAGGCGAGCGACAGATTTGGAGATTATGGCCTTATCGGTTTCGTTGTTTTTGATCCGCAACGCGATCTAATTCTAGATATGATGTTCAGCTGCCGCATCCAAGGGAAACTGGTCGACGACGCCTTCTTGGCCTGGTTATTCGAGTTCGTAATGACGCATCCACCTGGAAGACTAAGTGCCCGCTTCCGCGCAAGCAAAAAAAATACCCCAGCACGGCAGCTGCTGGAAAGACATGGATTTTCGCCACAGGCGATGGAAGAGGATTTTGCGATATGGACCAAGTCTGCTATCGGCAGAACACTTGAGGACATCCGGCAAATCATCGCCGTCGACGTGCCACCACGCACTGTATGAGCCGCCCCCTTTGTTGTCGACAACGCCGGTTCCTGGGAACGGTGATGATCGAGGTGACCGCGACCTCGTTACGATACGGATCTTCGACCTCCTTTCGGTCAGGTTGTGGCACGGAATCCAAGATGTAGTCAATGTGTTATAACATACAGCGCATTTCATAAACTATAATCGTCGCGAAGCGTGTGGACTGCCACATTATTGACCGTCTCTGAAATAATGGACTATCAGCAGCTGTCACAAAGAAGTGCTATGAAGTCACCCGCCGAACGATTTCCGTCAGCGCCGAGAGCTGCTTATTGAACGTGAACTCGCGCTCGATCCGCGAACGAGCCTGCCGACTGAGTTGATTTCTCCATGCAGGATCGTCCAGTAGACGTCTCATTGCGCTCGCAAGGGCATCCGCATCGCCCGATTTCAAAATGAGTCCGGTCACGCCGTCCTCCACGGATTCGTTTATGCCTCTGAGGTCGGAGACGATCAGAGGCAGACCGCTGGCCTGGACCTCCATTCCGGTGCGCGGGAATGAATCCCATCCCGTACTCATGATCATCGCGGCGTAGCAGCCACGACACAGTATTTCCAGGTCTGAGCGGTACCCTGCGAATGTCACACGCGGGCGCGCCTCTTCAGTGAGCATCTGCTCGTACTGGCGACTCTCGTCTCCCTTGTTCCCACAGAGCAATATGTGCCAATCGTCCTGCTCGCGGGACTCGCTCAGACGATTCGCGGCGTTCATGATTACGTCGACTCCCTTGCGCGGCTCCATGTGGCCGGAATAGAAGAAAATCCGACGGCTCTTCGGTATCGCTACTTGCTCATACACGTACTGCGCGTCGGCCGGATCGGGTCTGAATCTGTCGGTATCGATTCCCAGCGGCACAATGCTGACTCTGCGAGCAGGGATTCCACGCCCTTTGATCGCGAATTCGGCCATTCCTCTGGACTCGAAGATGTAGTGATCCGGTCCATGTATACGCAACCTCACGCCAGTTCTTTTGACGAACCTGATCGCCCAGTTGTTAATCGAACTCATGGGCGCGCCCCAATATGAGATGAAGTGGCGGACGCCTCCACGCCGAAAGTGTTTGTAGATCGGCAGGTGAACAGGCTGATCGAAGCCGAAGACCGTGTCGATGCCATAATCACGAATATAGCGTTCCGCTGCCACGGCATGGTCGGCGTCGGGCCGCTTCATGTCAATGATCGTGTATTGGTTGAATTCGGCCGGAAGCGTGGGTGACGGCCCCTTGCTCATCG
>CAZWSD010000369.1:0-3844 GCA_964636535.1 uncultured Acidobacterium sp.
GACGACGATGTCGTCAAAGGCTTCGATCCACTCGGAGAGTTCCTGCTGAAAGTCGCTCATAACGGGAGTCGTGGTTTTCGTCGTCATCTGTATCCTGTCTGACCGTTGCCGGCCGGTGTTCGGGCCAGGTTTGGACTCAAAGAAAATCTATGGTTGGAAGCATGGTTTCCGGCCGGGGTGGTGAGTCCTTTGCGGCGGAGGTGGGCTTCCATGCGCGCAACTGGATTGGAGTCGCCGCGCGCAAGCTGTACCTTCTTACAGTCGATGAGGGAGGGACCGCCCTGGTTGCGCGCGCGGAGTGTGGTTTCCTGGGCGACGCGGTAGAGAGCGACGGCGTCATGGGCGTCGACGGGGATGCAGGGGACGTTTTCGAGGATGGCGCTGGCGCTCCAGTCAAAAGCAGTGGATGTAGCTGAGGCCGCAGGCAGAAGGACATAGAGGATGGGGGCGCGATGCTGGGCAGCGGCGCGAAGGGTCTGGCGGAAGGGGGCGGTTGGGAGAGAGCCGGCGCGTGTAAAGGCGATGACCAGCGACCCGGGACGAAGCTGGGCGAGGCCGAGGGCGAGGCCCGTGGCGACCGCCGGACTGAGTTCGAGCGGGGAGCCGAGCGCGAACGGGGCGAGATGGAGGGGAATGTCAGCGGTGATGCGGTCGTGCGGAGTGAGATCTGCAAGGAGTGAGGCGTAAACGGCCGGGAACCTGACGCATGTGGCCGAGGGGGCTGCGGAGTTGGCCTTGACGGATGGCGAGCTTGCGCGCAGGAGGGCGGCGTAAAGGTCCGCGAGCCTGGCGTCGCTGATGAGCGGAGCGCCGTGCTTGCCTGCAACGACAGCGTCGCCGGCGGGCTTTTGAGTCGCAGTATGGAGGTTTGGTTTCATAGCTTAACGGCGCGCAGGGGTGACTCTAAATTCTACCGCAGGCGAGGGGCAGGGCGGATGCGGGGAGCGTGCGCGAGGCGATGGTTTGTGCTGCGCGGGTGATCATGATGGGAAGGTAATTGGGGCAGGGATGAGAGCGTGGTGGCGCGATCGGAGAGTGGGCGCCTCAGAGAATGTGAACAGGGAATAAAAATAGCGTGAAGGGAAGGGGGCCAAAACTTGGCGTCGCCACTTTTTCACGATTACGGAAGAGATGCAAGAGGGAAAATTGCGGGGGTTTTCCTCAGAAGTGAGGAAATGCCTGTGCATATTGGGGAGTAAAACGCCCGAAAGGGCGCAACTGCGCGGGGTTGAGCGGATTGCACAGCTGGCGGTGCAGCGGGTGAAATTTATGTGGAGTAGTCGGCGTTAATGTGGATGTATTCGTGGGTGAGGTCAGTGGTGAAGAAATTGCAAGAGCCTGAGCCGAGGCCGAGTTCGATGCGAATGGAGAATTCGCGCTGCTTGAGGTAGTCGTGTGCCTGTGCTTCGTTGTAGAGGGGGGAGCGGCCACCGCTGCGGCAGATTTCATGAGGGCCGAACCAGATCTGGATTCTTTCCGGCTGGATGGGGACGCCGGAGTATCCGATGGCGGCCATGAGGCGACCCCAGTTTGGATCCATGCCGGCCCAGGCGGTTTTGACGAGGGGCGATTCCGCGATGGTCTTGGCGACGATGCGGGCGTCGGTGTTGCTGGGGGCGCCCTGGATCTGGAGTTCGACGACATGGGTAACGCCTTCGCCGTCATCGACGATTTGTCTGGCAAGCGAGAGGCAGAGGTTGTTGAGAGCCGCGCGGAAGGCGTCGTGATCGTCGGAGATGGCGAGGCCGGAGGCTCCTGAGGCGAGCAGCAGGATGGTGTCGTTGGTGGACATGTCGCCATCGATGGAGATGCAGTTGAAGGTGTTTTCGACGGCGGCGCGGAGGTAAGCGTCGAGGACGGCGGGTTCGATGGCAGCGTCGGTGAAGATGTAGACGAGCATGGTGGCGTGGGGGACCAGGTGAGGGCCGATCATGCCGGCGCCCTTGCAGGCGCCTGCGATGCGGATGGGGTGGCCGTCGATGTCGACAGTGGAGGAAGCGACCTTGGGTCGGGTGTCGGTGGTGAGGATGCCGCGTGCGAAGTTGGAGAATGCCTCGGGCGTGGCTGCGGCCTGCGCTGCAGCAGTGGGCATGGCTGCGATGAGTTTATCGGCGGGAAGGGGGACGCCGATGACGCCGGTGGAGGATGGGAAGACTTCGTAATCGTGGCAGTGGAAGGTTTCGGCCGCGGCAGCGCAGACCTGCTGGGCGGCGCGAAGGCCGGCATCGCCGGTGGCGCAGTTGGCATTGCCGGAGTTGATGGCGACGACGCGGAGTTTTCCGCCGCTGCGGGCGATGTGTTTGCGGTCGACGGCGAGGGGCGCAGCCTGCACGCGATTGGCGGTGTAGAGCGCGGCGGCGGAGGCGGGCGCGTCGGAGATGGCGAGCGCGAAGTCGGGTTTGCCGCTGGCTTTGAGTCCGGCGGTGACAGAGGCGAAGCGGAAGCCGGCGGGAAGTGCTTGAGCGGAGAGGAGCAGATCGGTAGTGGACATTGAGGAATATTGTCGCTGAATTTGGAGGATAGCTGTTGGTTTTTGGCGGTTAGCCTTTAGCTACTCTCCGCGGAGGAGGGTTGGCGCGTTGCGCCGATTCACACGTCTGCTTGGTGGAGGCGTTCGACTCGCCTCGGCTCGCTCAGGGCGGGCTATGGGCAGCCCGGGTTGGATTGTCTTGTCCGCGTGGTGGATCCGGGACGGTGGATAGCTTAATCGTCGAAGAGATCGGTTAGGCTGGGTTGAAAAGGGAGAGTGATGACGGACGAGGCGCGGGCGATTGGCGAGGGCGTGGAGTGGTTTCTGGAGATGGAGCACGTGAGCGTGGCGCGGGGCGCCGCGGTGGTGCTGCAGGATGTATCGCTGCGGATACGGCGGGGCGAGCAGATGGTGATCCTGGGGCCGAATGGGTGCGGGAAGTCGACGCTGATCAAGACGATGACGCGCGAGTGCTATGCGCTGATGGAGCCGGGGATGCGGATGCGGCTGTTCGGATGGGATCGCTGGGTGGTGGCGGATCTGCGGCGGCATTTTGGCGTGGTGGAGGCGAATCTGCCGGGAGAGCGGACGCCGCTGACAAATGGGCTGGATGCGGTGGTTTGCGGACTGCTGGGGTCGTCGACGCTATGGCCGAATTTGACGGTGACAGCAGAGATGTACGACCGGGCAGAGGCGGCGATGAAGCTGCTGGAGGCAGGATATTTGAAGGAGAAGCTGGTGGGGCAGATGTCTGCCGGGGAGCAGCGGCGGGTGATGATTGCGCGCGCGCTGGTGAACGAGCCGGAGATGCTGCTGCTGGATGAGCCGTCGAATGCGCTGGACCTGGCGGCGCAGGCGGAGCTGCGCGAGGCGCTGGAAGAGGTGACGGCGCATGGGGTGGGGCTGATGCTGGTGACGCACCACATCGGGGATATTCTGCCGAGCGTGGAGCGGGTGCTGATGATGCGGGAGGGGCGGATTTTTGCCGATGGGAGCAAGAAGGATCTACTGACGAAGGGCAAGCTCAAGGAGTTGTTTGGGGTGGAAGTGGAGATGGCGGAGCGGAATGGATTCTTTCACGCCTGGTAGGGAAACTGTTGGTGGTGAGAGGGTTGGCGTGGCGGATTTGCGGGGATGAAATCTGATTTCACGGATCGGTCTTGACGTGTGGTGGAGAGGCTTTTAGGTTAAAGGCACACGGGAAAGGAGGTTGATCCAAAAAATATGAAAAGTTCTGATGGCAGTAGTTGTATGACTCAACGTGAGGTGACTGAGGCTTAGAGCGCCCTTGGCTCTAGACCTGGCGTTCCAGGAACATTCACGCCGAGGCCCGATCGGATAGCGAGGGTGCCTCAGGTCAAACTCAACAGATCA
>CAZWSD010000370.1:0-3835 GCA_964636535.1 uncultured Acidobacterium sp.
ATGCGCCGTCAGAATTCCCATCAGGGTCTGTACGCCCCACAACAGCACGACCACAAGAAAGTACTTCATCGTGGCGCGCTGGCCCGGTGTCGATTTCAGGCTCAGGAACGGATCCTTCTTCGGAAATTCCGGATAAAAATACGTCTTCTCCTGTGACGCATACCACCACACCAGCCCGCCAATGCCGGCCAGCAACATCACAAAGCTGCTAATGCTCCATAGGATTGCCGATGCCGTGGGTCCATTCGCCACAAGCGGCTCATGCGGCCAGTTATTGATATAGGTAATTTCTCGCCCGGCCGATTCGTATGCGCCGCCCACGCCGTCCACCAGAAGAACGCCGCCATCTTCTGCTGCTTCACTGGATCCGTCAGCGCACCCGCCGGTATCGCATACGCCGCTCGTCCAGCGCTGAATACATGGGCGTAGTATGCTTCCAGTTGATGGAAGGCTAGTCCCACATCGTGGCTCACCGTTACCGTATTGGTTGCGGGATCATAGGTATTTCTCCGCATCTCGCGAATCAGTCGCGCTTTCAGCGCCGCCTGTTGATCCAGGCTCAGCGCGGCAAAGTTGCGCGCTCCCTCCTGCTGCGCCCACAGGTTCAGCAGAATCGCGCATTTACGGTGAAGCCAGTCCGCTGTTCAGTTCGGAGCAACATAAGCGCCCTGGCCCCACACCGTCCCGATTTCCTGGCCTCCAATCGACTGCCACACCCCCTGACCATCCGTTATGTCGGAGCCGGTAAATAGCTGGGTTCCATCTGTTGTACGAACATTGGGCAGCGGAGGAGCTTCAGAAATCATTTTGTGCCCCATCCATCCAAACACGGCGAAAGCCCCAATCATCACAATCGCCAAGGCAATCCATTAGCGCTTATAAGACATAACACTCTCCTCACGAACCAATACATCCAACGTATTCACCACGCCGGCGTAACTCAGGGACTTAAGTCACACCGGCGAAAGGAATCGGGATTCGTCTATGACAATTCCGCGAACGCGGTCGGCATTCGCGTGAACGTCAACGTCAGTTGCACCGTAAACAGCACCACGCCACCAAGCTCAAGAAATCCCGAGCACGGCAACACTCTCCATGCAAAGTTCGCATAGCCCTCGTACGCCAGCGGTTCCATGCTCACGCGCAGCGTGCACCCCACCAGTAAAAGCACCAGCGCTTTAAACATCAGCCTCGCGCTGTACAACCCACGCACGCCGGCAAAGTACGGCAGGATTCTTGGCCCCACCGTCATCACCATGAGCGCGATAAATCCCACCGTGAGCGCATGCCGCGAACCGCCCCAGATGCCGGTGTGCACATCCATCCACGCCGCCAGGATTCCCCTCAGCGCGGCCACTATCCAATACACGAAAGCAATCCGTAAAAGCGCAGGGAAGCTCGCGTGGATGCCGATCGTTTTTGCCGGCCGCTCTGGGCGCTCGAAGACGCGGATCGATAACGCAGCCAGAATCGCAGCTACGGTAAGCAGCGGCGTTGCCGCCTTCGCCTAGCCGGCCATTCCCAGCACCACCCCTGCCAGGTCCGCCCCTGCCGCGAGTTGCAGCACTCGCCCGCGCACCGGCTTTGCACCAAGAAATATCGGCACCCAGCGCGCGGAAAATCCCCACACCAGCGGAGCAAGAAATCCCCAGCCCAGCAGTACAAGGTAGCGGTCATCAAACCCATGCGGGCGCGCCGGACTCGGACCATGCGTCGCCTGCTGTACGCCAATTGCGAAGTTCAGCGCCAATGCCAGAAGCATTGCAAAGTTGCTCATCAGCACCGTTTGCATCCACGGCTCAATCTGCGCCTTAAGCCGGGCTGCGCCAGGCGCCGGGCCGGCCGTCTCCGGCAGCTTGTGCTGGCTCGCCGCATATAGAAGCAGGACCATCGCCAGCAGTTCCGCAAACCCTGAAAGCGGCAGCGTGATGCGCCAATGCCACAAATAGGCCCCTGCAAGCCAGTGCAGCGTCAACCCCACCGCCCACAATGTCCAGCAGGCGATCGGCAGCTTCCCGCTGTTGGCTCGTGTGCGCGGCTGGGAATAATACCCGATCCCCAGCACAAAGCTGCCGATCCAACCAAACACCTACGAGTGGCCGTGCGCCTGGATCCACGCCGGCGAGACGCCCGTGAACCCGTGGTGCAGGCTGATCAGCACAAAGTTGCTCACTCCAAGGATGGTGCCCGGCAGCAACATAAAGAAGGTCCCGAGCCCAACCCACATCCGCAGCATGCGGCTTTTTCGCTTTTCAAACTCTATCTGGGCACGGCCCTTCGGCGTAACATCCTTCGCGACCTCCGGCATAACATCAATCAATGTGCTGGACATGGTCATTCCTGCTGCTGACCATTCCATGCTTCCCGATCGCTCACTGAGCCTCAGTAACTTCTGTCACTCGCGCAGATAATTGGCCGTTGCTGTCCAGAATCGCCTTCAGACCCGCCATGTCCACCACCGTGATGGTCCGCGCCTCCACCACCAGAAAGCCCTCGGCCTGCAGCCGCATCAGGTTGCGCGAAACTAGCTCCCGCACAGTCCCCAACTGGTGCGCCATGTCCTGGTGCGTCCCTGGCAGTTGAAACTCGATTCCCCGCTCCGTTCGCGTGCCGCTCGTGTGCGCCATTCGCACCAGCGCGGAAACCAGCCGCTGCCGGATCGTCGTGAATGACAGCTCCTCGATAATTCCTACCAGCCGCCGCAGCCGCGCGCCCACCACCGCCAATATCTTCAATGCCACCTCGGGATGCTCCACGCAGAATCCCCGCAGATCTTGTCGCGAGATAAATACAATCTCCGAGTCCTCCACCGCGCTCACCGACGCCGGATAATTGCCCCCGTCAAACACCGGCAGCTCCGCCACCGATCCGCCCGGCCCCTCCACCGCCAGCACCTGTTCGCGCCCGCTCGGTGAGCTCTTGAAGATGCGCAGCTTGCCCGTCGCGATTATGTGCAATCCCCTGCACGGGTCGCCCTCCTGGAACAACAATTCGCCCCCGGCAAACCGCTTGCGCACCGCGCGCGCGGCCAGCAGGCGTAATTCATCAGGAGAAAGCCCGGAGAACAACGATACCGCTCCGAGCGCCGCGGCAATATTTCCGTGTTCAGCCATCCCAAGAATTCTAGCGCCACTCAAAAAAACTTTCCGATTTTCGCTCTAAGTGACTTAAGTCGCAGCCCCGCCCCGCCGATATCTCTAACTTGCGGTGTAGGAGGCTTGCAATGGCTACACCCCAAACCACAGTCCGCGACATCGCGATCGAACAACCCGCCTCGATCCGTGTCTTTGAGAAATATGGAATCGATTACTGCTGCGGAGGCCGTCGTCCTCTCGCGCAGGTCTGCGAGGAGCGCGCCATTCAGGTCGACGAGCTGCTCGCCGCAATCCAGAATGCCGCTAAACAGCACCGGCCGGAAGGCCCCGACTGGATGACCTTCCAGCTCGGCGCCATCTGCGACCACATCGTCCGCACTCACCACGCCTACATCCGCAACGAACTGCCTCGCCTGCAATATCTCGCGCAAAAGGTAGTTGCCCGGCACGGCGACGACCGCCCCGAGCTGCCCCAGATCCAGCAGTTGGTCGACGAAATCGGCAATGACCTCATCTCGCACCTCGCCAAGGAAGAATTGATGCTCTTCCCCTACATCACGAACCTCGAACGCAATCTTGCCACCTGCGGACCCACCTCCTTCGGCTGCTCCGGATCGGTTCGCAACCCCATCCGCGTCATGATGTCCGAACACGATGCCGCCGGCGAGATTACGGCGCGGATCCGCCAGCTCAGCAACGATTACACGGCGCCACAAGGCGCCTGTCCCACCTACCGCGGC
>CAZWSD010000371.1:0-3823 GCA_964636535.1 uncultured Acidobacterium sp.
CGATTATCTGCGACCACAAGATTGACGGCAGCGAGTGGCTGGAGACGGCGCGGATTGCGCACCATATCGGGCTGAAGTCGAACGCGACGATGCTTTATGGGCACGTGGAGGGTGACGAAGACCGCGTGGATCACCTGGTGAAGCTGCGAGCATTGCAGGATGAGACGCATGGTTTTCAGACCTACATACCGCTGGCGTTTCACCCGGACAACACGCCGCTGGAGCACCTGCCGCGAACGACTGGATTGACGGATATTCGGCAGATTGCGGTGGGGAGGCTGATGCTGGATAATTTTCCGCACATCAAGGCATACTGGCAGATGATGACGCCGAAGATTGCGCAGATTGCGTTGCGTTTTGGCGCGGACGACATCGACGGGACGGTGGTGGAGGAGAAGATATACCACGACGCCGGGGCGACGACACCGCAGGGGTTGCGGCGGCAGGGATTGATGCGTCTGATCACCGAGGCCGGGCGGGTTCCGATGGAGCGGGACACGCTGTATCGGGCGGTGACGCGGACGGAAGACACCTTTACGGTGGCCGTATAGGCCGGGTGCGGCGGCGGGGAGATTGCAAGGACAAGCAAAAGAGCGTGAGGCGACAGAGGCCTGACGTGAAAGAATGACGCAGTGAACGTCTACGATCCCTTGCGTTATTACCAGGATGCGCTGGCCCGGACGGCGGCGGAACATTTGCGACTGAAGCGCAGCGACCGGCTGTACATGGGCGGGAAGCTGGCGCTTTTTCTTTTGCTGGTGGTGCTGAGTGTAACGGTGGTTCGCTATGTGCCGCGCGATGCGTGGATGCTGGCCGCAGTGCTGGCGGTGCTGGTGGCTGTTTTTGTGCTGCACGAACGCACGCTGAAGAAGATAGGGCGATGCGAACGGCTGAAGAGTTTTTACGAGCAGGGCATTGCGCGCCTTGAGAGCCGATGGGCGGGGTCGGGACAAAGTGGGGAAGAGTTTGCGCATGATGCGCATTTGTACGCGCGGGACCTTGACTTGTTTGGCGCGGGCGGGCTTTTCGAGCTGATTTCGACAGCGAAGACGAGCGCGGGGCGCGAGACGCTGGCAGGGTGGCTGATGGCGCCGGTTCCTGTGAGGATGATCGAGGAGCGGCAGGCGGCGGTGCGGGAGCTTGCGCCGCGTTGCGGGTTCAGGGAGGCGCTGGCGCTGGCGGGCGGCGAGCTGGAGGCCGGGTTTGGCGCGGAGCGGCTGGTGGACTGGAGCGAGGATTCAGACGCAGTAAGCCGATGGTTTGCGTTTGTGATTGCTCCGGCGCTGGCGGTGGTGTGGGTTGCGAGTATAGTACTGGCGGTGATGGGCTGGGCGCATTCGATTGAATTTCTGATTGCGATGTCGGTGGTGAATTATTCGGTTACCAACCTGTATGCAAAGCGGACGTTCAAGAATGCGGATGCGGCGGAGTTGGCTGTGGGCGAATTGTCGTTGCTGGCGGCGGTATTGCGGTTGCAGGAGGACGGAGCATTTTCAGCGGAGTTGCTGAAGCGGTTGCAGGGGGAGTTGTCAGCCGATGGCGTGAGGGCGTCGGAGGCGGTGAGGCGGCTGAATGGCGGCGTCCAGTGGCTGGAGTCGCGGCACAACATGATGGTGCGGTTTGTGGAGGGGTTCGTGTTCTGGACGCCGGTTTGTCTGGGTTTTCTGGATGCCTGGCGAGGGCGGCACGGGAGCCGGGTGCGGCAGTGGATGACGAATGCGGGCGAGATGGAGGCGCTGAACGCGCTGGGATGCTATGCGTGGGAGCATCCGAGCAATGCGTATCCGGAATTTGTAACTGAGGAAGTTTTATTTGCAGGGGAGGGTCTGAAGCACCCGTTGCTGGCGGGCGATCGCGCGGTTGGGAACGATGTGCGGCTGGACGGCGAGCGGCAGTTGATTATGCTGAGCGGTCCTAACATGGCGGGGAAGAGCACGCTGCTGCGGGCGATTGGGCTGAACGCGGTGCTGGCGCAGGCGGGGGCGCCGGTATGCGCGACGCGGCTGCGGATGTCTCCACTGCTGGTGGCGGCGTCGATTTGCGTGCTGGACTCGCTGCAGGGCGGGTTGTCGCGGTTCTACGCGGAGATTCAGCGGCTGAAGCAGATGCAGGATTTGGCGGAGCACGGGCCGCGGGTGCTGTTTTTGCTGGATGAGCTGTTGTCGGGGACGAACTCGAATGACAGGCGTACCGGGACGGAGGCGGTGGTGCGGACGCTGCTGCGGCACGGGGCGATAGGGATGGTGACGACGCACGATCTGGCGCTGACGGAGATAGTGGACCGGCTGGAGGGGAAAGCGGCGAATTATCATTTTGAGGATCACTACCGCGAGGGGAAGCTGGAATTCGATTACCGGATGGTTCCAGGGGTAGTGCAGACGACCAATGCGCTGAAGCTGATGCGCGCGGTTGGACTCGATGTAGAGGCGGGATGAGATGAATGTAGCAAGTGTAACCGTAATGGGTATATTTGCGCTGGACGTTGCGTTTCGGGCGCCGCGCCTGCCGGCGTGGGGCGAGACGGTAGTGGGCAGCGGTCTGCAGATAGGGCCCGGGGGCAAGGGATCGAACCAGGCAGTGGCGGCAGCGCGGCTGGGGGCGAGCACGACATTTCTGAGCAAGGTTGGCGCGGATGCTTTTGGCGAGGTTGCTCTACAGACGTATCGGGAAGCGGGTGTGAATACTGATTTTCTGGTGCGGGCGGAAGGTGAGGCGACGGGTTCGGCCGCGATTCTGGTGCAGGAGGACTCGGGCGAGAATGCAATTGTGGTTTGCCCGGGCGCCGCGGCGATGCTGAGCAAGGAGGAGATTGATCGCGCGGCGGATAGAATAGCGGCTTCGGCATGTTTTTTGACCCAGTTTGAGTTACCAATTTTGCTGGTGGAGCACGGGCTGGCGCTGGCGCGGCGGAGAGGCGTGAAGACGATTCTGAATCCGGCGCCGGGATTGGCTTGTCCGGATTCGCTGCTGGCGCTTTGCGACTATGTAACTCCAAATGAGAGTGAAGCGGAGGCATTGACGGGCAGGCCAGTTACCACGCTGGAAGAAGCGGAGACGGCAGCCGCAGTGCTTGTAAGACGAGGCGCAGGGCACGCGGTGATTACGCTGGGCGCGCGTGGGGCGCTGGTAAAGAGCGCTACAATAACGCAGCACATAGCGGCATTTGATGTTGGCCGCGTGGTGGATACGACGGGCGCGGGCGATGCCTTCAATGCGGGTTTTGCGGTAGCGCTGGGCGAGGGAATGGATATGGGAGCGGCGGCGCGATTTGGGTGTGCGGTTGCGGGGCTTTCCGTGACGCGGCATGGGACTTCGCCTTCGATGCCCCGGCGCGAGGAAGTGGATGCGCTGCTGCTGCGCGACTGCGGGGCGTAAGGGCGAAACCAGAGGCAGGAACAGGCGATGAGCAAGAGAAGCTTGGAAAGCGGCCACGAGGGGCAGGCAGGATCGCAGGCGGAGCATGCCTGGGGATGGAATCCGGGAATGGGGCTGGACCTGGACTGGGTGGAGCAGGTTGCAGCCAATACGAGCGCGATTGAGCGGCGTGTACAGACGCTGACGGCGCGGCGCACGGTGAAGAAGGAATGGCAGGCGGCGTGGCTGCTGAAGGCAATCAGCTGCATGGATTTAACGACGCTTTCCGGTGATGACACCGATGAGCGCGTGCGACGGTTGTGCGCGAAGGCGAAGCAGCCGCTGAAGCCGGAGCTCGTGACGCAACTTGGCATCGAAGAGCTTGGGCTTACGGTGGGCGCGGTGTGCGTGTACCACGTGTTTGTGGAGACGGCGGTAAAGGCGCTGGAGGGAACGGGGATTCCAGTGG
>CAZWSD010000372.1:0-3817 GCA_964636535.1 uncultured Acidobacterium sp.
CACGCACCACATTAGCGTGCCGCGCGGTCCGCTCTCCATCACCCGCGCAATCGGCGGAAACACTGCTGTTCCCACTATCGATCCCAGTGAAACATACCGAGTCACCGCAAATATCAGTGCAAATACCCCCAGGCAAATCAGCGCCGGTGCCGGCGCCAGCGCCACAAACACCCCGAATGCTGTCGCCACGCCCTTGCCGCCCTTAAACCGCAGCCACACCGGATAAATATGCCCCACTATCGCGAACAGCGCACCCATTGCCTGCGCATCGTGCAGCGCCATCACACCCGTGCCCGCATGCGAGCCCCAAAGACCGCACAGCAACACCGCCGTCACACCCTTGCACGCGTCCAGCAAAAACGTCAGCGCCCCCAGCCCTTTCGCACCCGAACGAATCACGTTCGTCGCGCCGATATTCCCGCTCCCTTTCTGGCGTATATCCTCCTTGCGGAAAAATCGCACCAGCAAATAGCCAAACGGTATCGACCCCAGCAGGTACGCCGCAATCGCCAGAATGATGTATGTCGTCACCGGCATCGAATCTCCAATTGCAACATTTACAATTACACTCACATCAGGCGCCGTCGAATCATATCGAGCGCCTGCTGCGCCGCCAGGCTTCGCACCCTCGCCCGGTCGCCTGTAAACCGCTTCTCCAGCGTCTCCGTCCCATCTCCGTCGCTCACCGCAATGTAAACCAGCCCAACCGGCTTCTCCTCCGATCCTCCTCCAGGCCCGGCGATTCCCGTCACCGACAATCCATAATCAGCTCCGCATTCCCTGCGAATCCCCGCCGCCATCGCCGCCGCCACTTCCGCGCTCACCGCGCCGTGGCGCTCAATCAACTCCGCGTCTACACCGCAAAACTTCGTCTTCAGCGCATTACTGTAAACCACCGCACCGCCCACGAATGACCTCGAGCTGCCCGCAATCTCCGTCAACCGCTCAGCGATCAATCCTCCTGTGCAGCTTTCCGCCACCGCCAGTGTAGTCCCGTGCATGCCAAGGTAGTACAACACAATCTGTTCCAACGTCTCTCCCTGCGACGAATACAGTACGTCGTCCAGCTCTTCTTCAATCCGCCCCGCCAGTTCATCCACGCGCAACTTCGCCTGCGCCGCCAGCGCCTTCGTGCAGGTCAGATTCAACTGAATATCACCAAGGTGCGCCAGAATCGTCGTCTCCACATCCGGATATTCCATATAAATCGGCGCAATCCGCGCATCGCACTGCGATTCGCCAATCATCGCCGCCTTCAGCACCCGCGTCGCAATCGCGCGCTCCGGCAGCGCATCCTTCAGCAGCGGAATGCATTGCTCTTCAAACATCGCCTTCAATTCCGCCGGCGGACCGGGCAGCATCACCACCAGCTTGCGATACTTCCCTGCAACAATGTCCAGCCACTGGCCCGGAGCCGTCCCGCGCCCATTCTCCAGGATCACGGCCCCGTCCACCGTGTCGGCTTGCTTCTCGTTGTTGCGCGTGATCATCATCCGCCGCGACGCCGCTCGCGCATACAGGTTCGCAATCAGATCCGGATCGCGAACCAGCTTCCGGCCCAGCCCCTCCGCCACCGCCTCCCGCGTCAAATCATCTTCCGTCGGCCCCAGCCCTCCGGAAATCAACACAATGTCCACGCGCCCCAGCGCCTGACGCACCGCGTTCACCAGGTGCGTGCGCTTGTCGCCCACAATCGTCTTGAATACTACCGATACCCCCAGCCCGTTCAGTTTTTCGGTCAGGTAAAGCGAATTCGTGTCCTGCCGGAAGGGAGTCAGCATCTCCGAACCCACCGCAATAATCTCCGCATTCATCCGGTTTGTCTCTCCCGGCAGACGCGGTCTATATCACGCGCCAGCCTTCAATTCCCAAATCCACATCATAAACGGCTGTGCTCGTGGCCAGCAGCGCCGTCCCCTGCGGTGTAAACGAAAATCCCACCAGATCCCGGCCCGCCACCACCAGCGAAGGCTCCCCTTCCTGTGGCAGCCGCACCACTCCCTGACGCCCGCGCCAGGAAGCCACCACGTATACGTCCCCGGCAATATCTATGGCCAATCCCTGCGGACGCCCCAGTCCCCGATAATATGGCTGCGTGTTCCCATTCGAATCAATCGCGTATACGCAGTCATGACCCGCCGTCGTCGGCACGCTCACATACAGCGTGCCCTCCTGTCCAAACGCCATGTGATACGCCGCTACGCTCGGCTCCAGCGTCGCAAACACAAATATCTGCCGGTCCGGCGCTATCTTGAATATCGTCCCGCTCCGGTCGCCCACATACAGGTTCTCTTCCGCGTCGAACGCAATCCCTGTCGCAACACCCATTCCTTCCGCGTACACCGCCATCGCGCCATTGGGCGAAATCCGGTACACCGTGCCCTCGTGCCGCGATGACACGTACAAAAATCCTGCCCCGTCCAGCGCCATGCCCGTCGCGTTCATGATCCCCTTCGCAAACGGCTCCATCTCCCCCTTCGGACCGGTGCGAAACACTGATACCGGCGTCTCCTGCCCCCGTGTACCCGAGAGAGTCGCATACACCCGCCCCTCATCGTCCCTCACCGGGCTGGATACCATGTGCACCTCATCGGTCACCAGCCTCGCAACCTTCATGTTCAGGCTGTTGCTCTGTGCTCCGTTGCGAAGCACACGCAGCGCTCCGCTCTCGGCTTCCTCCGGTACCCGCACCACCATCCGCTCCTCCCGGCTCAGCAGCACCGGCGCCGCCAGGTCTCCCAGCATCACCACCGGAAGCCGGTACGCCACCGAACTCAGGTGATCCCCGTTGATCTGCACATCCCCGCCCGGTATCGCCGCCGATGGATCAATCTCTTTGATCTGCGGCGCCCCATCCGGAAGTATCGAACTCAATGGCATAATTCCCTTCGATCCTTGTATTGCCCCCTACCACCAATGGCGAACCGTCAGCATCACAATCAAACCCAGCACTCCCGCGGCCACGTCATCCATCATGATGCCGGTCCCCGCCGGCAACCGCTCCAGTTTACGCACCGGCCACGGCTTCACAACATCGAACACCCGGAACAGCACCAAACCCAGCAGCGCATGCTCCCAGTTCACCGGGCTCGCAATCAGCACGATCCACTGCCCGGCCACCTCGTCAATCACTACAAAACCCGGATCCTCTTTGCCGCTCTCGCGCTCCACAATGGTGGACGCACGAATCCCCACCAAGGTCGCAATCACCGCTGCCGCCAGCGTACTCCACGCCACTGCCGCCGCGCTCGCTCGCGTCCCCTCGGCCACCGCTAACCAAACCACCGCCGCCGCCAGCGAACCCCACGTCCCCGGGCCCGGCTTCAACCGGCCTGCGCCCAGCGCCGTCGCCACCAGCCATGCCCATCCGGTCCGCGCCGGCTTCCCTTCACTACTCATCGTCGCGCCGTTCCCGCTGGCCCGGTTCCCCATCCGTGCCTTCCAGCACCTCCGGATCCAGCACTGGCGATGAAATCTTGTACGCCCCGCTCGCCCACTTGCCTAGGTCAATCTTCCGGCACCGGTCGCTGCAAAAAGGAAAATCCTCGTCCTTCGCCGTCACCAGCGTCCCGCATGTCGGGCAGCGCATCGTCTTCTTCCTCGCCATTACGCCCGCGCCTCCGCCAGTTCCGCTACGTTCAGCTCCGACTCCGCCACTACCCGCGCCACCACATCATATTCATGCGCGTCGGTAATCTCGCAGCGGTAGAACCTTCCCGGCTTCAACTCCTCGTACGGCCCAAAATCGTTCAGATAAACCACCCCGTCAATCTCCGGGGCCTGCCACTGGCTCCGACCCTGCCACAGCAGCGGCGTT
>CAZWSD010000373.1:0-3813 GCA_964636535.1 uncultured Acidobacterium sp.
GGCTGAGTGAGATGAAGACGGTCGGCAGCGCGGGTGAAATTGCCTTCGCGCGCAATGGTCAGAAACGACCTCAAATGGCGGAACTCAACAATCTCATACATGCTGCACCACCGAGAAGCTCAACTTGGATCGTGGTCAACAGCACAAGGCAGGAGAGACGTACAAGAGATACAGCACTTACGCCTACTATTTCTGGCAAAAAGTGATCTGGGCGTCAAGACTCTCGCATACAAATTCACCAAATTTTATCGGTATCAGCAAAACTCTAAGAACAACCCCGAAACGGTCGCCTCTGAGACGAATAATCCGTTCATTGTCAAGCCTAACTCGCCTGCGAGCCGCTCAGACGGTGCCACAGGAAATAGGACGCCGCCCACAGTGTGGTGGTCAAGCTTGACGGAACAAACGCCAGCGGGCGATCACTGATCGAAGCATGGGCAATCATCGCCGAGACCAGGTTTATCGCAAAACCGGCATAGGCCCATTCCTTCAACCGCGCAGGGATCATCGGCACCAGCAGCACGACCACACCTACCAGTTTGGCCAGGGAAAGCTCCATGCGGAAGCCGACGCCGGTAAATCCAAGGCGGGCGAACGCCAATGCGCCCTGGGGTAGCAGCTCGTAGTACGCAGTGAAGCTCATCTCCAGACAGAAGAGTGCGGTGAACGCCCAGAACAGGATATGTATGGCTTTGGGCATAGCGGACTCGCGGGCGACGACCGTCTTGTGCAGGGTCGATTTCATGGGGATTTTTTCCTGATTCACGATTTGCCTTTCGACGTTTCGCCCGTCGGCTCAAGCCCGAACTCATTCGAATATTCCTCGACCAGCCGCTCGAAGCCAAATTGCCTGGCGTCCTTGCCGACGATTCGGCCGATGGGCGCACCAGACAGCATCCGGTCCAACACGTCGAAGCAGATGTGCCACCCCGCCGCGCCCCAGGTTACATAGCGGCCGCCGATAGAGTGCCACAGGGTGAGCCGCGTGCCCTTACCCACCGGCTCCAGCTTCCAGCGCATATCTCCGATTTCGAGCAGCGTGGGGGCTTCCGCTCGCGTCACTCTGGCTTCCGACGTTCGCGCTGTTCCCGTCCAAGTCAGCTTCACGGTGGCGCCTTCGCTGCACAGGTTTCGGTCGGCATCGAAGGGCCCCCATTCGCGCAGGTGCTCGGGATCGGTGATCGCATCCCAGACCCGCGCGGGAGGATGGCGCAGTTCCCGTACCAGAATCAGCTTCCACCGCTCTCCGTCCTTTTCCGCCCGCGCCCCGGCGGCGGGACCCGGCATGTATTCCGCGCGGTTGGCCATCGCCTTCAGCTCCACTTGTTCAGCTGCGTGATCTGAATGCGATTGCCGCAGTCGTCGTTGGCCATGGCGATCCAGGCATATTTCACGTCGGTGGGCGGCATGCTGAAGTCCGCGCCGGCCGCCTTCATGCGGTTGTAATCTGCCTCCACGTCGTCGGTAAAAAAGTTCGCCGCCGGCTGGTTCTGCTCGAACAGCGCCTTTTGATACGCCTGCGCCGCCGGATTGTTGTTTAACGCCAGTTGCAGCTCCGTGCCATCCGGGTCCTCGGCTGCCGCAACCGTCAGCCAGCGAAACGGCCCCTGGCTGAAGTCCGACTTCTTCGCAAAGCCCAGCACTTCGGTATAGAAGCGCAGCGCCTTCTCCTGATCGTCTACATAAACGCTGGTCAGTTTAATTTTCATTGTCTCTCTCCTGTTTTCATTCCCTGGTTCACTTTGTATTCCGTACGCGGTTGGATCCGCGCCGTTGACTTTGAGCCTTGCCCTTCATTCGTTCTGTCCGCTCCATCCGATCCAGATGCCGCTCCAGAGCATCCACGTGCGCCTCCCAGAACTGCCGGAATGGCTCCAGCCACCCATCCACTTCCTTCAGCGGCTCCGGCCTCAACCGATACAGGCGTCTCTGCGCATCTACGCTCGCCTCCACAAATCCAGCCTCGCGCAGCACCCGCAGGTGTTTGGAGACCGCGGGCTGCGACATCTGCAGCCGCCGCTCGATCTCCCCCACCGACTGCTCCGACCCAGCCAGCAGGCTCAGAATTGCTCGTCGGCTCGGTTCCGCGATCACTTCGAATACCGATTCCATGTCTTCGTATATACCGTACTCGACATATACACGTCAAGGCATATACGGTGGATTTCCGTCGTGATCTCTGAAAATCAATCTTCAGAGAGGAACTGAAGGTAACGCGAAAGACCGGTTTTGTTTCTGGCTGATTGGGCTCATATCTCCAGATCGGCGTCAATACGCTTATACCTTGATAAACACTGGCGATTCAGACGATCTGTCGCACGGCGCTGGTGCGCGACCCTACCTTATATCCCCATGGCGCGCGGCTTTGTCTATCTGGCCGCGGTCCTAAACTGGTTCAGCCGTCGCGTACTCGCGTGGCGGCTGTCGATCACCATGGATACCAGCTTCTGCATCGATGGACTGGAGGAAGCGATGAGGATCTACGGCCGTCCGGAGATGATCTTCAATACCGATCTAAGGGAGATTGTTCATCGTTGACGGCTATAAAGCGCGTTTATGCCGCCATCCATGCAATCTATTGCGCCATAAAGAAGAAGGATTGGACAGAGGTCATGCGTAGCCGCACCATCGACACGGGTGCGATTTCAGCGACGGGGGTCTCGATGTCCGTTTCCAGCCAGAGCGTTGATCAGAGCCTCATTGCAAACTCTGCGATCTCGAATTCCGTCCGCAAGCCGCCTGCTTCAGAGTCCTGGACGCCAGAGCCTCTTCTCGATAGTGAAGAGGCCGCAGCCATCATGAAGGTTCATCCCAAGACACTCCAGAAGCTGGCACGCCAGGGCCGCATTCCCGGGGTTCACGTTGGAAAGCTCTGGCGCTTTCGGGCGTCGGTAATCGAGGCATGGATCGCTCAGCAGATGGCCAGTTGAAATCTGCTCGACCTCTGCCGCAGGCGGCCTTATCCTTGGAGTAAGCCATTCGTGCCGCCTGGGAATGGAGAACAATGAACAGGCGAACACGGTATCAACAAGGAAGCGTGCAACGCGAGAAGCGGCGGAATGGGCCAGATGTATGGGTCTTCCGCTGGAGGCAATCAACCCCGGAGGGCGGAAGCAAGCGCCGGAAGGCAATCGTCGGGTCAGTCCTGGCTCTGCCCACGGAAGCAGCTGCCCTCAAAGCAGCCCACGCGTTGCGCATTGACGCCAACCAAGAAACCCCGCAGGCGGAAGGCGGGCCGAGCACAATTGCTCAACTGATCGCTCACTACCGGCTGAAGGAGCTGGCAGGCGAAGATCAGGGCCGCAAGGCGTTCTCGACGCGAGCCGCTTATGAGTGCTATCTGAAGGCTTGGATTCTCCCCCGATGGGGAGAACATCGGTTAGACCAGGTCAAGCCGGTCGCAGTTGAGGAGTGGCTGGGGAGCATCAAGCGGGCAAGGGGAACAAAGGCGAAGATTCGGAATCTCATGAGCGCTCTCTTCCATCACGCGATGCGATACGAGTGGGTTGACCGCAACCCCATCAAGCTCGTCCGCCAAAGCGCGAAGCGGGAGAAGGTGCCCGATGTTTTCGAACTCGCGGAGTTGCAACTTCTTCTCAGCAAGTTGTCCGTCCGGGAACGCACCTTGGTCCTGCTCGACGCGGCAACCGGCCTTCGAGTCAGCGAGTTGTTGGCACTGCGCTGGCGCGATGTTGATTTTGAAAACCTTGAACTCCGTGTCACCCGCTCGATCTGGCATCAGGTCGTCGGCGATTGCAAAACCGAAGCCTCCGCCAAACCCGTCCCCATGGATGAGTACATGGCCGAGGATCT
>CAZWSD010000374.1:0-3801 GCA_964636535.1 uncultured Acidobacterium sp.
CTTCGCCCAGAACGCCCACCACGTAGACTACAACGTCCAGCGCCAGACCCTCCCCGAAGCCCTCGAATACATCTGGCACGGCTACCCCGCTCAACCTCGCCTGAACCTCCATGGAGCGACTCAACCTCACTGAACCCATGACTCTCGCTCTGCCTCTCCACAAGATCCTGCTTTCATCCCCGTCAGATTCTTTGCGCCCTGGCCGTCCTCACGGGAGATTCCCCATCACCCCGCTCAACAAGCCCCGCCAATGTGCCGGGAATTAACCCCAAAATTGCTATCCTGAAACTAAGGACATACGAAAGCGACTGGGAATTCCAGCCGCTTTTTCCACCTCCGATTGGGAGTTTTCCACAGAGAATCACCCCTTAGAACCCTAACCTTTCCCATGGAATCAACAAGATCCCCACCAAAACAAGGGGGCGATGCATCCTTAGAGGGTTAAACTATCCCATAGAATCAGCAACTTACCCACAAAGAAGTGGGGGATCGCCAAAATTTCTGTACGGCCCGCCAAATCGTAGATCCATACGACTCGAACCGTATGGACCCCACAAAATCGCAGGGTTAACGAGCAACCTAAACTATTTAATCCAAAACACTTACAAGCCTAATGTCCAGTAACATAAAGATTCCAGACAGCTTATAGGACATTAACCAGACTTCTTAAAATCGTAGGGTATCGTGGGTCTCGCATCGTCGTGAATTCCCCCACCCTGAAAACCTCTGTGGCATCTCTCTGTGTTTTCTGTGTCCTCTGCGATAAAAGTCTTTCATTTGCTCTCTTGGCGGCAAAGCCGCGACCGCCCGTGCGGCCAGCACCTTGGGCAAACGACTCACTTGATGTAAACTGGCGAATGTCGCCATAACCACTTGGCGGCCACAGGATAGCTATGCCCAAACTCAAGACACACCGTGGCGCGGCTAAGCGCTTCAAGAAGACAGGCACCGGCAAAATCAAGCGGGGCCAGTCCAAGATGCGCCACATCCTCACGTCGAAGGAGACCAAGGCCAAGCGGCGGCTCACAGCCCCCTCTTACGTCTCGGACGCCGACCACGCGAAGGTAGCCCGCATGATTCCCTACGCCTGAGTCGGTCCAAATGGACTAAGGGCCTTTGCGCCCCCGGGCGGATCGAAGCGATCCGGCCGAGAGATTTAGGTACGACGCGAGTGAAGAGGTTCACCTGCCTCCAGCCGCGAAACGATGCAACAAAGGAGATACACCATGCCTCGCGTAAAACGTGGGACAAAAAGATCCGACCGCCGCAAAAAAATCCTCAAAAGGGCCAGCGGCTACTTCCTCACTAAATCCAAGCTCTATCAGGCAGCCCAGGAAGCCGTCGAACGCGGCCTCAAGTTTGCCTACTCCGGCCGCAAGCAGAAGAAGCGCCAGTTCCGCTCCCTCTGGATCGTCCGCATCGGCGCCGCCGCCAAGCTCAACGGCATGAGCTACTCGCAGTTCATCCACGGCCTCAAGGTCGCCGGCATCGAGCTCGACCGCAAGGTTCTGGCCGACATCGCCGTCCACGACGAAGCCGGCTTCACCGCCCTCGCCCAGCAGGCCAGGGACGCCCTGGCTAAAAGCGCCGCTGCCTAAGCCAGCACAAGGCAAAAAAAGCAAAACAAGGGCGCGAGCAATTCGCGCCCTTCGCGATTGAATCAAGAGAATCGAACGTACCCCACCCCCTGCCCTGAGCGAGCCCTCGGCGAGTCGTATGAGGCTCCCTTCTCACACGTGCGATTGCATACCCCGGGGATGCGCCTATCTTGAAGCCCCCGCTAACACCGCATCCGCAACCGCCACAGCGGCCACCACTGGCGCCACATCATGCACCCGCACAATCGACGCACCCCCCAGCACCGCCGCCACGCAGGCCGCCACCGTAGCGCTGATCATATCCTCACCCGTTTCCCGCGCCAGACCCCGCAAATCCCGCTCCAGCACCCGCCGCAAAAACGACTTCCGCGAAACTCCCACCAGCAGCGGCCGACCCAGCCCCAGCAGTTCGCCCTGCCGCGCCAGCAGCGGATAATTCTCCTCCATCACCTTCCCAAACCCGTACCCCGGATCCAGCACCACACGCTCCGCAGCCACGCCCGCCGAAACTGCCGCCGCCAGCCGCTCCCCCAGCCCCTCCCGCACCAGCGGGAGCACCGCCTCAGGCTCCAAAGCTGGAAGCCCCCGCCACTCATCCGGTCGCCCGCGCGTATGCATCAGAACCACACCGCACGCCTCCGCCGCGCACACCACGGCCATCCCTTCATCCCACAGAAACCCGCTCACGTCGTTCACAATCTCGGCCCCCGCCACTAAACAAGCCCGCGCCGTCGCCGCCTTGTACGTGTCGATGGAGATCACCGCCTCCGGCCGCGCCTTCAGAATCCCCTCGATCACCGGCAGCACCCGCTCCTGTTCCTCCGCCGCGCTCACCACCGCCGCGCCCGGCCGCGTCGACTCGCCCCCCACGTCAATCAGCTCCGCGCCCTCATCCAGCAGCCGCAGCCCGCGCTTCACTGCCCGCTCCGAATCAAGATAGGCTCCCCCGTCTGAAAATGAGTCCGGAGTCACATTCAGCACGCCCATTACGCGCGTCTTCTCGCCCAGCCGCAGAACCCGCCTCCGCAGCCGCCAGTCAAAATGCGCTCTCTCCATCAATCCCATCCTGCTCCCGATGCTACACTCCACCCAGTTACGTCCAAGCAAATGTCAAACTCTATGAACACCTCCCATCCTCGCTCCGCCCTCTCGCCCTTCCTCGCCAAAGCCTCTGCCGCCGCAATCCTGCTCTGCCTCCTTGCCGTTCCAGCCTTCGCCCGCGGCCAACGCCTCGCTTACGCCTACCATGGCGCTCGCTATGCAGCCGGATACCCGCACCTCGCCTACAGAATCCATCGCCTCCTGCAAAACCCCGCCATCAACCGCGCCCATTGGGGAATATCGGTCACCACGCTCTCTGGCCGACAGATCTACGCCCTCAATGACCACCAGTACTTCCATCCCGCCTCAAACTGCAAGCTCTTCACCACCGCCGCCACCCTCAGCCTCTTCAAACCAGACGCCCGCTGGCGCACCACCGTCACCACCACCGGTGCCATCTCGCCCAACGGCACCCTCCACGGTGACGTCGTCATTCACGGCTCCGGCGATCCCACCCTTTCCAGTCGCGTCTATCCCTACAATGGCCAAACCATCCGCCAACCTGACGCCCTTACCGCCTTCGAGGTCATGGCCGATCAACTCGTCAAGGACGGCATCCACCGCATCGACGGCAACATCATCGGTGATGATTCATGGTTCGTCTACCAGCCCTATCCCACCGCCTGGGCGCTCGATGACACCATCTGGGACTACGGCGCGCCCATCTCCGCTCTCACCATCAATGACAACGTCGTCGATCTCAACGTCGTTCCCGCCGGCGCCCCCGGCCTGCCCAACGAACCCGGTGCCCAGGTCCAGCGATTCGTAACACCCACCGGCACGGAAGACGTCGAGTGGAATCCGCCCACCCCCTACTACCACCTCGACAACGAAACCTCGGTTATCAGCAACGGCGTCGGCCGCGTCGGCCTTGACCGCCGTCCCGGCTCCCACACCGTCCGCCTCTACGGCACCATCGACCAGAACGGCTTCGACGCCGGCCTGGCCATCATCGATCCCGCAAAGTACGCCGCTGCCACCTTCGCCATGCTCCTGCGCCAGCGCGGCATCCAGGTCACCGGTACCGCACTGGCCCATCACCTCTTGTCCACCGACACCCGCCGCTTCCGCAACCGCGTCAATCAGCCCATCGCCCTTCATC
>CAZWSD010000375.1:0-3789 GCA_964636535.1 uncultured Acidobacterium sp.
ATCAGAATCTTCGGATCGGTAAAGTAACTCGGGCCGACCCGTTCCTGTGCGACCAATGAGCCGGCAAACAGGCCAATCGTCATGCAGACGAAACCGGCAATCAGCGTGGACTGCGAGATGCGATCCATGGTGTCGAGCGGCGGCAGCCACTCCATGAACCCGCTGGGACGCTTGCTCTTGAGCCGCTGCTCCTCTATCTGATACAGAATGCTGGCAACGACGCTGAAAAACAACGCCACGTAAGCGGCCAGCAGCAGAAAGACATGAGCGAAGATCCAGCCCGAACGAATCTGGTCCGAACTGAAGGTATAACGCTGGTCTGACAGCGCTGGGATGACGGTAAGAAGCAGCGAAAGCGGTAGCGCAAATATGGCGAACGAAAAAGTGCGATACACAAACCACACAATAAGGAAGATCGAGGTGACCAGCAGTGCCAGCGCCGTTTGCACTTCATGCGCGCCGCTCGGGATCCAGTGATGATGCGCCGTGAGCATTCCCACGATCCCCACCAGCTCCAGCAGCCAGGCAGACAACGCTGCTGGAACACAGAACCGCTTCCACGAAGACTGGCCTCCAAGCACGGCCGGGATGGCGGCGATGCTGGCGATTCCATACAGCACGACGGCGGCTCTGAGCCAGATCAAGTACATAACGGCAATTGGTGAGTCGAAACATCAGTATAGAGGACTTACCCCGATCGAGCGATGTAACGCAACGCACAGTTTCTTCGCTTTCTCTCCGCCCCGGAAGCCAGGTTCATAACCGTTCGGCTTTGCGGGAACAACTTGCGCACCTGAGACTTGCCGGACCGGACATACGGCAGAGAGCCGGGGACCTGTACCCGTCCGTGGTCTACACGGCTGCATGGCATTCACGGTATGCTGACGTATCCAGTGACCGAAGTCATCCATCCCCAGGAACACGCGGCGCTCACTCCTCTCATGCGCCAATATCAGGCCGCCAAGAGCGGGCACCCGAATACCCTGCTCTTTTTCCGGATGGGCGATTTCTATGAGCTCTTCTTTGAAGATGCGAAAGTCGCAGCCCGCGAGCTGGAAATCACCCTGACCGCGCGCGACAAGGAGAAGACCGTGCCCATGTGCGGCGTACCCTACCACGCGGTGGAGGGGTACCTGGCACGGTTGCTGCGCAAAGGCTACCGAGTCGCCATCTGCGACCAGATGGAGGATCCAAAGCTCACCAAGAAAATTGTTCGGCGCGAGGTTACACGGGTTCTCACGCCTGGAACAGCCATAGATCCCGGCTTCGGCGCCGGACAGAACAACTACCTGGCTGCGCTGCACCAGGCGGAAAGCGGTGTAGGGCTGGCGTTTCTGGATCTTTCCACGGCGGATTTTCGCGCCACGGAGTTCCCCGGAGCCTCGTCGCTGGCACAGGCCCTCGATGAGATCGCAAAGGTGGCGCCCAGCGAGCTGATTTTCGCCGCAGGACAGGCCTGGGCGCAAAGTTGGGAGGCCCCGCCGGAGCTGGCCAGCGTGAAGTCCTCAACCGGAATGGAGGACTGGATCTTTACCCCGGACTACGCCTTGCCGCTGCTGGAGCGGCAGATGGGAGCAAAGTCCCTTGACGGCTTTGGGCTCACCGGTCATCTGCCGGCCGCCATCGCCGCTGGAGCCATCGTCCATTACATTCGCTCGACGCAAAATAGCGCGCCCGGCGACAGCGGTCCCGAGCATGTCGATTCTCTTAGGTTCTACGAGCGCAGCGAGCATCTGCACCTGGACCAGGTGAGCGTACGGAACCTCGAACTAGTCGATCCACTCTATCGAGACGCCCAAGCTGACACCACCCTGGCCGGAACCCTCGACGCCTGCCTCACGCCGATGGGAAAGCGCCTGCTGCGCGGGTCTATCCTGCGGCCGCTCCTTTCTGCCACCGACATTGAAACCCGCTATGCAGCCGTGGATGCGGCGCGAGCATCTTTCCAGGGCCGCGAACACGTACGGCGAGCCATAGACGGAATTCTTGACCTGGAACGATTGCTGGCACGGATTTCACTCGAAAGCGCCGGGCCGCGCGACGTCACGGCAATGGGCGCTTCCCTTGGACAATTGCCAGGCCTGAAAACAGCAGCCGCAACCATCGACCAGCCGTGGTGGCTGCAGACGGGAGCAGGTCTGGATCCTCTGGAGGATCTCCACGAAGCAATTGCCAAGACCCTTGTAACAGATCCTCCGCTCACCCTGGCCGAGGGCGGCGTGATTGCCTCCGCAGTTGACCCCGAACTCGATGAGTTGCGCGCCATCAGCCACAGCGGCCGCAGCTCGATTGCTGCAATCGAGGAGCGCGAACGCCAGCGGACTGGAATTCCTTCGCTCAAGGTGCGCTTCAACTCAGTCTTCGGCTACTACATTGAAGTGACAAAAGCGAACCTTGCGCACGTGCCCGCCGATTACGAACGCAAGCAAACGCTGGTCAATGCCGAGCGATTCACCACTCCGGAGCTGAAAGACTACGAAACAAAAGTTCTCACTGCGCAGGATCGCTCTGTCGAAATTGAGAAGCGTATCTTCGCTCAACTGCGGCGCCTGCTGCTCGATCACGCTGCCCGGATCCGCAAAGCGAGCGCTGCGGTGGCTGAAATCGATATGCTGGCAAACTTCGCACACCTGGCCAGCCTGCGTGGCTACACGAGGCCGCAGATAGATGAGACCAGCGTCCTCGAGATGATCGGCGCACGGCATCCGGTCATTGAACACCTGATGGAGAGAGCCGGAACAACCCGTTTTGTGCCCAATGACCTGTATCTCGATGCAAGCAAGTTGGCCAGCCTTCCCCATCTTCTGCTCATAACCGGACCCAACATGGGCGGCAAATCCACCTACCTGCGACAGGCTGCGCTTCTGGTGGTGATGGCGCAAATGGGCTGCTTTGTTCCGGCCGAGCGCATGCGCTACGGACTCGTGGACCGTGTCTACACGCGCATCGGCGCCAGCGACAATCTTGCCCGCGGGCGCTCCACGTTCATGGTGGAGATGACCGAAACCGCGACCATTCTGAACACCGCCACAGCACAGTCACTCATTCTGCTCGATGAGATGGGGCGCGGCACGGCCACCTTCGATGGGCTGGCACTGGCCTGGGCCACGCTCGAGTTCCTGCACGCCGAGGTGGGCGCGCGGACGCTGTTTGCCACCCACTATCACGAGCTGACGATGCTGGCCGAACAGCTGGCGCGCCTGGCGAACCTGCGCGTTTCCATCAAGGAAACCCCGCACGGCATCGTCTTCCTTCATAGAATTGAACCGGGAGCCGCGAGCAAGAGCTATGGTATCGAAGTGGCGCGGCTGGCCGGCCTGCCGCAACGGGTCATCCAACGCGCCCGGCAGGTGCTCAGGCAGCATGAACGCTCCGAGCGCGGAAACATCGCTGCCGAAACCGCCCCACCAATGCAGATGACCATGTTCACCCCACTCTCGCAACAAGTGGTGGACCGTCTGCAGACAACCGACATCAATACGCTAACGCCGCTTGACGCGCTGAACCTGCTGCACGAACTGAAAGATGAAATCGCCGGCGAAAAAGGTGGCAAGTTATGAGCCGGAACGTGAGCCTCCGTGAGGTCGCCGGCCGCGTCATGATGGTGGGCCTGGAGGGAACGTCCATCACCTCGCTCGAGCGCGCGTGGCTCCGCCTCATCCGTCCCTCCGGAGTGATCCTGTTCCGGCGAAACATCGAGTCGCCCGCGCAGGTGATCGCGCTGCTGCGCGAGGCCAGAGATATCATTGATCGCGACCTGCTGCGCGCGGTCGATCTGGAAGGCGGGCT
>CAZWSD010000376.1:0-3787 GCA_964636535.1 uncultured Acidobacterium sp.
GCGGCGGGCGCGGTCGTCGTGGGGGAAGAAGTCGAGGAGCTCGTTGCGGAGGACGCTGGCGCAACTGGGTTCGAGGAAGATGACGGGCAGGCCGGCGTCGATCTGAGGGGCGAATTGGGTGAGGATGCGGCGGAGGTAGTTGCGGGCGGCGTCGAGGAAGCCGAAGTCGTAGAGCGGGCGGCCGCAGCAGACGTGTTGGCGGGGGACCTGGACGGCGTATCCGGCGGTGTGGAGGATTTGGCCAGCGGCGTTGAGGGATTGCGGGTGGTAGTAGTTGTTCCAGGTATCGGGCCAGAGGATGGCTTGCGGGAGGGTGGCGTTTTGCGGTGCGTTCTGCGCGCGCCACTGCTGCTGGAAGGTGCGCGGGGCGAATTGGGGGAGCCGGCGCTGGGGCGCGATGCCGAGCGCGGATTTGAGCGCGGACTGGATGGGTGAAATTTGCAGGGGCAGGTTGGCGAGGCGCTGCGAGAGGCCGGGGACGGTGGCGGCGAGTTGCGCCCAGCGGTCCATGAAGCCGAAGAGGTAGTGGCGGAGCTCGCGGGGCTGCTGCTCGTAATAGTGGGCGAGGAATTCGGCCTTCCATGAGGCCATGTCGACGGAGACGGGGCACTCGGATTTGCAGGCCTTGCAGGAGAGGCAGAGGTCGAGGGCGTGCTTGACGCCTTGGTTGGTCCAGTCAGGATCGAGGAGATTGCCCTGGAGCATTTCCCAGAGGAGATGAGCGCGTCCGCGAGTGGAGTGCTGTTCTTCGCGGGTGGCCATGTAGCTGGGGCACATGACGCCGGAGTCGGTTTTGCGGCAGGCGCCGACGCCGACACAGCGGAGGGTGGCTTCGCCGAAGGAGCCGTGGTCGCGGTCGAAGGAGAAGTAAGTATCAGGGCGCGCGGGCTGGTAGCCGGGGCCGACGCGCAGATTGTCGGTGGGCTGGTAGATTTCGGTTTCGGCGGAGATGAGCTTGCCGGGGTTCATGCGGTTGTCGGGGTCCCAGAGGCGCTTGAAGCCGCGGAAGGCCTGCATGAGATCGGGGCCGAACATTTTGGGGAGCAGGGCGGCGCGGGACTGGCCGTCTCCATGTTCGCCGGAGAGCGAGCCTCCGAGGGAGACGACAAGGTCAGCGGCTCGGTCGATGAAGCTGCGGTAGGCGTGGAGGCCGGCTTCGGATTCGAAGTCGAAGTTCATGCGCATGTGGACGCAGCCCTGGCCGAAGTGGCCGTAGATGGGGCTCGCGTAGCCGTACTCGCGCATGAGAGTGAAGAGGGAGCGGAGGTATTCGCCGAGACGGGCGGGTGGGACGGCGGCGTCTTCCCAGCCTTCCCACTGGTGGGGGAGGCCGGGGACGAAGACGGTGGCACCGAGTGCGGACTCGCGGACGCGCCAGATGCGGGCGGCATCTTCTCCGGCGAAGATGGCCGACTGGAGGGCGTGGGGGATGGATTGGGCGGCGGAGCGGAAGTCGTGGGCGATGACGTCGACTTCGGAGTCAGTGGAGGCTCCGAATTCGACGAGGAGGAAGGCGCTGCCGGCGGGGAGCATTTTGCGTTCGGCATGGGCGAGGTTTTTGCGGCGCATGCCTTCGAGGAGGGCGCTGTCGATGCCTTCGAGGCCGATGGGGTGGTATTCGAGGATGGCGGGTACGGCGTCGGCGGCGAGGAATGCGTCGGGGAAGCCGAGGACGACGAGGCGGCGGCAGGGCGGGCTGTGAACGAGGTCGAGTGTGGCGGTGAGGATGGTGGCGAGTGTGCCTTCGCTGCCGACGAGGGCCCGGGCGACGTGGAAGCCGTTTTCAGGGAGTAGCTCGTCGAGGTTGTAGCCGGAGACGCGGCGGGGGATGCGCGGGAAGCGGCGGCGGATTTCTTCGGCGTGGCGGTCGACGAGCTGGCGCATGCCCTGGTAGAGCTGGGCGGGGCGGCCGCCGCGCTGGAGGATGGCTCGGTATTCGTCGTCGGAGGTGGGGCCGACGGTGAGGCGGGTGCCGTCGTAAAGGAGGACTTCGAGGGAGCGGATGTTGTCGACGGTTTTGCCGCCCATGAGGGCGTGGGTTCCGCAGGAGTTGTTGCCGATCATGCCGCCGAGGGTGCAGCGGGAGTGGGTGGCGGGATCGGGGGCGAAGGTGAGGTTGTGCAGCTCTGCGGCTTCGCGGAGGCGGTCGAGGACGATGCCCGGCTCGACGGTGGCGGAGCGGGAGTGGGGATCGAGGGCGTGGAGGCGACGCATCGTTCTGGAGAAGTCGAAGACGATGGCGGCGTTGCAGGTTTGTCCGGCGAGGCTGGTGCCTGCTCCGCGGGCGAGGATGGGCGCGCCGAGGGAGCGGCAGAGTTCGACGGCGGCGATGACGTCGTCGGCGTCGTGGGGGAGGACGATACCGATGGGGATCTGGCGGTAGTTGGAGGCATCGGTGGTGTAAAGGGCGCGGGAGGTGAGGTCGAAGCGGACTTCGCCGCGGAGAGTGGCGCGGAGGCGGGCTTCGAGCTCGCGGGCGGCGTCGAAGTCGGGCTCGGGAGGTTTTGGCGGGGTTTGGTTAAGGATGGGGAGCGAGGCGGACATTGGGCTCCTTGCAGCGCGGGTGGGTCAGCGTTTGCGCGTCAACGTTTATGGTTATGGGGCCACTCGTAGGTGACGACGCCGAGGTTATTGAGGAGGTTGAGGACTTGTTCTTCGTTGCGGCGGACCTGGACGCGGGCGCTGGGTGGACCGCTGAGGTCGTCTCGTGTGGCGATGACGCGACCGTAGGGCCAGTTGGATTCAGGGAGCGCGGCGAGGGCTGCGGGGAGTGCGTCGAGGGTGAGGGTGGTGGTCTTCCAGAGGGGTGCTGGGCGGCGGGGGCGCTTGCGGCCGCGGCGAGTGCGTTTTACGGGCGGCGCGGGCGGAGCCGGGATGCGGAGCTCGACGGTGTTTTGACGGATGGTGAGGAAGGGATTCTGCCAGTGTGTGCTGGATTTGACGGCCATGTAGCGGGGCTTGTCGGGTGGGGGGATGGATTCAAGCTGCTGGGAGGCTGCGTCGAGTTGCTGCTCGCGGGCGCGGGCGAGGTCGTGGGCGCTGGGTCGGGATTTGGTTTTTTGCTGGGGCGATTGGGTGTTGGGTGCAGTGGTGGGAGCCGGTGAGCAGGCCGTGAGCGCGAGGGCGAGCGCGAGGGTGCTTGCGGTGAGGGAAGGTTTGAGCATGAGCCGCCTGGACACAGGAAAAGCATAGCAAATGAGCTGTTAGCTGTTAGGTTTTAGCCTTTAGCCGGGGGGAGCTGGCGCACCGCTTTGGTTCCCACCCTAACCGCGAAAAGCGCGGTTAGGGTGGGGCAGCCAGGTGCTGGCCGCGCGGGCGAAGGCGCGCGTGGCGCGCCAGGTGACAGGTGGGGATGACGACTCGTTTAGTAAAGCCTTCATGATCTGGACTATTTTCCGGACCAGGTGGCGGGGCGCTTGGCGAGGAAGGCGGCGGTGCCTTCGGCCTTGTCGGCGGTGGCGCAGCAGAGGCCGAAGCGGGAGGCTTCGTGAGCGAGGGCGCGGTCGAGGGGCAGGTCTTCGCCTTCGTTGACGGCGGCGATGGAGTGGGCGACGGCGAGCGGGGCCATGGAGGCGATGGTTTCGGCGAGCTGGCGGGCGCGTGGCATGAGCTGGTCGGAGGGGACGACCTCTTCGACGAGGCCGAGGCTGAGTGCTCCGGCGGCGGTGACCATTTCGGCGGTGAGGATGAGGCGGAGGGCTGCTCCGCGGCCGATGAGGCGTGGGAGACGCTGGGTTCCGCCATAGCCGGGGATGAGGCCGAGCTTGACTTCCGGCTGGCCGAGGCG
>CAZWSD010000377.1:0-3787 GCA_964636535.1 uncultured Acidobacterium sp.
GCCGCACCGGCGACGACGACCGGAGCCGCAGCCGCGGCCGAAACGCCGAGACGTTCTTCAAGCTTCTTGACCAGCGCCGCCGCATCGAGCAGGCTCAGGCCGACAATCTGATCTTCCAACTGCTGCAAATCCGCCATGATTATTCTCCAGATACTTCTAATTTTTTTGGTTCTTGCCGGAGAGAACCGCTCTCCGGTTGCCGTTTCGTTGCCTTGAGGTTTCCGATGTGCCCAGACCAGCACCCCTCAAAGCTGTACGCCACGGCTAATATTTCCGCGAGACGAGCTAGGCCGAGGCCTGCTCGCCTACAAACTTTCCTTTTTCGACGCCCTGATTGATGACAACGGCCAGGTCGCGGCCAGTGGCGGCAATGACAGTCGCCAACCGCTGCGCCGGAGCGTTAATCAAGAAGAGGAGTCGAGCATAAAGCTCTTCCTTGCCCGGCATCTTGGCCAACTGATCGACTTCTTCGACCGTGATGACCTTGCCGTCAATAATGCCCAACTTGAAGGTGAATTCCGCGTTTTCCTTGACCCAGTCCGACAGCGCCTTGGCCAGGGCTACGGGGTCGCCCTCGGTATAAGCGACGGAGGAAACGCCTTTGAGTCCCTGCAGGGCCGCTTCAATCCTGGTCCCCTTGGAGGCGCGAGCGGCCAGCTTGTTCTTGACGACGCGATAGCGTCCGCCAGCCTTGCGCACAGCCTGGCGCAGCTCAAAGTCCTGAGCCACGGTCAGCTTGGAGAAGGTTCCGATGATGGCGCTGGTAGAGCTCTGCAGTTCACCTGACAGCCACTCAATCCGTTCCGCCTTTTTTGCTTTCGTCAATGCCATGATTAGCCTCTAGCTTCTAGCTATGAGCTCCTAGCTCTTTGCAGGAGCGGTTAAATCTTCCCCATCGCGACTGAAACAGCTAAAAGCTAAGGCTAATAGCTGATAGCTGCCTTTACGCCTTGGCGGCAGCGTCCGCGACCGAGCCATCGAGCGGTACGCCGGGACCCATGGTGGAACTGAGCGTGATGCCCTTGATGTACTTGCCCTTGGCAGCCGAGGGTTTAGCGCGAACCACGCTGGTGATGACCGTCATCGCGTTCTCAACCAGCTTTTCCGGCGGGAAGGAGAGTTTACCGACCGGGACGTGCACGAGCGCGGTCTTGTCGGTGCGGTACTCGATCTTACCGGCCTTGATCTCCTTGACGGCCGAGGCCACATCGGTGGTGACGGTGCCGGTCTTGGGATTTGGCATGAGGCCGCGGGGGCCGAGCACCTTACCGAGACGACCCACCGAACGCATCATGTCGGGCGTGGCGATCAGGGCGTCAAAGTCGGTCCAGGATTCCTTCTGGATCTTTTCAACCAGCTCTTCGCCGCCGACGATGTCCGCACCGGCTGCCTCGGCTTCCTTGAGTCGATCGCCGGTGGTGATGACCGCCACCTTCTTGGTCTTGCCAAGGCCGTGGGGCAGAACGACCGTGCCGCGGACCATCTGGTCAGCATGGCGAGGATCGACGCCCAGACGCATCGTCAGGTCCACGGTCTCATCAAACTTTGCAAACTTGACTTTCTGGAGGAGCGGAACTGCTTCTTCCAGAGCGTAAGGGCGGGGCTCGACGGCCGCGCGCGCCTTCGCGACGTTCTTGCTGAGTTTTTTCGACATATACCTTCTCGTCTTCCACCGCGCGGCGATAAGGCTTCCGGCCGTGGTGTGTTGGCCCGCTAACTGCACACGGGCACCTCTTTTGATTATCCATGAAAGGTTGGGGCTGCGCAAGGGTTGCGGATGCGAACCAGACATGAGCCGCATCACCTTGCCTTGGCATCCCTTGGCCGCTTCGATGGACGGCCCAGTACGAGCCTGCCATCTGAGGGATCGAAGAGAACCCATCGGCATTGCTGCAGGATTTGATTGCCGATCTCTCCGTCCGTGACCTTCCCGGCCAATACGCCAGAGTTGACGCCCTGGGGCAATAGAACTACGGGGCGGGCAAAGCTGATATTTCCAAGGGTGAACCGGCGAATCCTTATCGACTTCTGTCGATATTCTATGCCGTTGACCGAGATAAAAATGACTTCCCGGCTTCCTTCGCCTGCTAGAATTTTGTTCTTCTCGATAAATGCATTGTTGAGTTCAATACCGCCATCCGATCCCGTATCTGCGGAAAACGCACCCTGTAGGCGACGGCCATCCGCAAGTTCCAACTCAGCATGGATGATGGGGGCTTGCTTTGGGATCGTAAATTGCGCCCCGGCCAAGCCCAGATTGCTGATCTGGCGGCCCAGGTGGTGGCGAAATAAAATCGAAATCGTCCTGGACTGGTAATTAATCAGAATTGGGTGTGCGCGCATATAGTCATAACCAATGATGCCGGAAACAGGAAAACCCGCGGCAATGCTTGTCCTCTTGAGATCAACGACTGGAACACTGCCGGTTAGCATCGTCCATCGGCCGACTCGTATGCGCACTTTTTGGGCGATTAGACCGCCATGTTCTACCTTGGTGAATAAGCGTAGGGTTAGAGCCGGATTATAGCTGACCGGTAACCCGAGGGTGGCAACGGCGGCGCGACCCAGCACAGACTTGCTGCATCCGCTGTCTAGGATGAAATTCCGGGACGGATGGCCGTTGAGCGACAGGGACAAAATGATATGCCCCTGAACGAAACGAAACGGCACCACCAGCGCGTACCTAGTGCGGAGCACGGGGGATTCGACCTTCACCTGTGCAGCCCAGGGAGGCGCGAAGGCACCTCCCCAGAACAGAATCAGGACTGCGACTGCTCTGATATGCTGCATTGCTTTAATTAATTGTTATAGCACCAGCGATAGGAGGGGTAACCGCAACTCATGTTCGTCTGCGGCACTGTAATTGACGTCGAGCCCTCATCCATCACGCCTGTAGCGTTGCTATTGATTTGAACCGGGATGGTGTAGGTTCCCGACGCGGTACTCAGTAACGGCAATCCCGACGAGATGGTCACCTGCATGCTGTTCGTCGTGTGCGATGCCACTGCCTGTTGCCAATTAGCCAGAGCGGTGGTACTTGGCACACTCCATGTGTAGACCGTATCCCCATTGCTAACGGGGACCGTGGTGGAAGTTACCTGTTGAAGCGTAACCGTAACCGAGGAGGTATATCCGGTGTCCGTGGTAGCCGTCAATGTGCTCTGCGCCGGACTATTCGGATCAAGGGCAAAGGCACCCGAAGGTGCATTCGCGATAATAGTAAAGCTTGTAGGGGAGTTTTGCTCAAAATCGGTGGGGCTTAGGCCCGCAACATCAATTTGAGAATTAATCTTCCATTGATAACTCACCGTGCCCGTCGCGACGCCGTTTGAGTTGGCTGAGGCTGATACTTTCATAGTGCCGCTGCATCCCGCCAGAGCAAATAATGCTAAGACGGATGAAACCGGTGCTAGATACCACATCTTCAGTGGATTTAGCATGAGGCCATAACCCTTTCTGCGCACTGATAAAAGGTATCTATAATGCGCACAAACATGCTGCGCCTGCTTAATACTTAAGTCAATGAAGAATACCTGCTAGTTATATATATATATCAATTGACAATAATGTTACTTATGTAATATATACATACCATCGCCATAGATTACAAGAATTCAGCTAAACGATGGCTTTATCGCAGTTGCGAATAGGGAGCTTTGCCTCTTGACCAGATTCACTCAATCGCAGGATCTTGAGCGGAAGCCGCTCGCCGATTGCCGCGGCAGGGTTGCCAGCGGCTGAAATGCAAAGCGGCCCCGCGAGGAGGCCGCTTGTGCGTGATGCCTGC
>CAZWSD010000378.1:0-3774 GCA_964636535.1 uncultured Acidobacterium sp.
CCCGGTGCGGTGCCGGGACCGTCGGCGCGGACCGGCCCCTTCACGACTCGGTCGCCCTGGAGAACGATCGGCTTCTGGTTGATGCAGGTGTTCTGGTTGGAGCGCTTGAACTTGATGAGCTGGTAGATGTCTGAGCCGACCTCACGCGAAAGCTGCGTCGGGTGGTGCTCGCCTTCAACGCGCACGATGATGCGTTCAGAGTCGACCGAGTCAACGATGCCGTTGCGGCGCGCGAGGACGACGGCGCCGGAGTCGCGGGCGGTTACGCCCTCCATGCCAGTGCCGACGAGCGGCGCCTCGGAGACGAGCAGAGGTACGGACTGGCGCTGCATGTTCGCGCCCATGAGCGCGCGGTTGGCGTCGTCGTGCTCGAGGAAGGGCACGAGCGAGGCGGCGACCGAGACGAGCTGCTTGGGGCTGACGTCAACATAATCGACCTCGTCGCGGTTGACGAGGACGAAGTTCCCCTGGCGGCGTGCGTTCACAAGGCCGAGCACGATGTGCTTGTTTTCATCGAGCTTGACGTTGGCCTGGGCGATAGTGTGCCGGTCCTCTTCCCATGCGGAGAGGTAGAAGGAGTACGGCTCGAACTCGATGATGCGCTTGCCTTCCTTGGCGAGCTTGGCATTGAGCTTGAGGGCTTCGGCTTTTTCGAGGTGATCGCCAACGCGCAGTCCGCTTTCGCCGGCGTTGGTGACGGCGACGTAGTCGAGTACCTGGCCGTTGCGGACGCGACGGTATGGCGACTCGATGAAGCCGTACTCGTTGATGCGGGCAAAACAGGAGAGCGAGCTGATGAGGCCGATATTCGGGCCTTCAGGGGTTTCGATGGGGCAGATGCGCCCGTAGTGGGTGGGGTGGACGTCGCGGACCTCAAAACCGGCGCGCTCGCGCGAGAGACCGCCCGGCCCAAGGGCGGAGAGACGGCGCTTGTGGGTGATTTCCGAAAGCGGGTTGGTCTGGTCCATGAACTGCGAGAGCTGGGAGGAGCCGAAGAACTCGCGGATGGCGGCCATGACGGGCTTGGCGTTGATGAGGTCGTGGGGCATGGCCGTCGACATCTCCTGGTAGACGCTCATCTTTTCCTTGATGGCGCGCTCCATGCGTACGAGGCCGATGCGGAACTGGTTTTCCATCAGCTCGCCGACGGCGCGGACGCGGCGGTTGCCGAGGTGATCGATATCGTCGACAATGCCGATGTTTTTGCGCAGCTTGAGCAGGTAGCGGATGGTGGAGTAGAAGTCCGTCGCGGTCAGGGTGCGGTGGTCGAGGGATGTTTCCTCGGCGTTGTCATAGAGCTTGATGTTGAACTTGAGGCGGCCGACGCGGGAGAAGTCGTACTTGCGGGGATCGAAGAACATCCCCTCGAAGAGGGCGGTGGCGGTATCGAGGGTGGGCGGATCGCCGGGGCGGAGCTTGCGGTAGATCTCGATGAGAGCTTCCTCCGGCTTGCGGACGGAGTCGCGGCGGAGGGTGTTGGTGATGACGTTGCCGACGTCGTCGCGCTCTGGGAAGAAGGCCTCAAAGGAGGTGACGCCGGCCTCGATGACCTTGTGGATGCGGTCGGCGGTGAGCTCGTGGTTGGCTTCGAGGAGGACTTCGCCGGTTTCGGTATCGACGAGGTCGGCGGCGGAGATGGCGCCGTCCAGTTCGGAGATTTCGACTTCGACGGCCTCGACTTTGGCTTCGCGCAGTGCCTTGAGGATGGAGAGGGTGACCTTTCGGCCAGAGTGGGCGATTTCCTCACCCTTGACGGTGACGGCATGGGCTGGCTTGGCGCCGAGCAGGTGCGTGGTCTTGCCGGTTTCGGTGACGGCCCAGAGGAGCTTGCCATCCTTCACTGTGAAGCGATCGACGGTGTAGAAGGTCTTGAGGATTTCCTCGTCCGACTTGAGGCCTAGGGCACGGAGGAAGATGGTACCGAGGAACTTTCGCTTGCGGTCGATGCGGACGTAAAGGGTGTTTTTCTGGTCGTATTCGAACTCGACCCAGGAACCGCGATAGGGGATGATCTTGCCGAGAAAGTAGCTGCGGTTGTTGGCGGTCTCGAAGAAGACGCCGGGGGAACGGTGGAGCTGGGAGACGATGACGCGCTCGGTGCCGTTGACGATGAACGTGCCATTGGGGGTCATCAGCGGAATATCGCCGAAGAAGACTTCCTGCTCCTTGATATCGCGGATGGATTTGGCGCCGGTTTCGGGATCCTTGTCGTAGATGGTGAGGCGGACGGTGACCTTGAGCGGAGCGGAGAAGGTCATGCCGCGCTCTTCGCACTCGGCCTGGTCGTACTTGAGCTGGAGGCCTACGGGGTCGCCGCATTTGTTACAGAAATCGGGAGTGTTCTTGTTATAGGTGCCGCATGCCTGGCAGAGGACGTCGCCCGGGTGGAAGGGGTCGGTAATGACCATGGCTCCACAGTTGACGCAGGCAGTGCGCAGGTGATGGAGGCCCTTGAGGTGGCCGCACTTGCATTCCCAGTTACCGATGGAGTAATCCACAAAGTCGAGCTGCGATATATTGCGGAAGTCTGCAATGGGAAAGACGGAGGTGAAGACGGACTGCAGGCCGTTGTCCTCGCGCTCGGAGGGCAGCTTGTCCATCTGAAGGAACCGCTCGTAGGAACGGCGCTGGACCTCGATGAGGTTGGGAATCCGAATGGACGTTGGGATCTTGGAAAAATCGAGACGGCTTCGAATGGCGCGGTTCTCGTTTGACATGCACACTCCTCAGGACTCGTAAATGCGAGAGCTACCGGCTGCCGCCCGAGTCCCGCGGCCACCGCTCAACTTCCTGCTACCGTTTCGCTCAAAGCCAGCCCGCCTCGCCGCAGGACCGGATTTGCGCTTGCCTTCTCTGGCTGCATGAAGACGCCAGACGGGGAGGGTACGGACCTCCCAGAAAAAAGCCACTGACAGACGCGGCGCTGACCGGTAAGGATCAGGACCGAAGGATAAAAGCGGAGCGATCAGGCTCCGCGGCTGACGGTGATTCGCGAGTCAGAAGGCGCGAGTGGAGGGAGAGAAAGGTGCAAAAGCATCAACAGGCCCGCCGAGACAATACGTCCCGCGAGCGCCACAACCGACTTGTGCACTAAACTTCTTCAGAATGTTTAATTCCCGCCGATTCAATACCGCGCGCCTAAACGACTCACAGCTGATCTTATGCTCACAGGACCAAAACCGCCGCCAGATTTGGCCCTACGCCGGCTACCCGCGCCGGAGACTAAAACCGGATTTCTCTTGCTACCACTTCCCCGCCTGGAAGCAGACGCATTGACGTAAGACCGCATTGGCCCACGGGAGCGTTCTGACTTCTCGAAGGATGGGGGCGTGATGCCGCACTCCAGAGATATGCTTTATAGACGATGCAAAGCGGAGAGCGCGCACTCGCTCAGTATAGCGCTCTCCGCTTTGGCATGCAAGTTGCCTTCTTGACGAAAGCGGGTTTTATTTGATTTCGACTGTCGCCACGCCATCGAACTTCTTCTTGATGGTTTCGGCTTCATCCTTGCTGATGTTCTCCTTGAGCGGCTTGGGAGCCCCGTCAACGAGATCCTTGGCTTCCTTCAGGCCGAGCGAGGTAATTTCGCGAACAGCCTTGATGGTGTTGATCTTGTTGGCGCCGGCATCCTTGAGGATAACGGTGAACTCGGTCTGTTCGACGGCGGCCGGGGCTGCCGCGCCCGCGCCTGCCGCACCGGCGACGACGACCGGAGCCGCCGCCGCGGCCGAAACGCCGAGACGTTCTTCAAGCTTCTTGACCAGCGCCGCCGCA
>CAZWSD010000379.1:0-3756 GCA_964636535.1 uncultured Acidobacterium sp.
TTTAGTTCCAGCTTCCAGGTTTAAACCCACCGCCTTTCAGGCGGTGAGCTTTGAGCATCCGTGCTAGATTTGGCGTGTGATGGTGGAGTACAGAACGAGCGCGCACGCGATCTGGGATGTGAAGTACCACGTGGTGTGGATTACGAAGTACCGGTATAAAGTGCTGCGCGGTGAAGTGGCGGAGCGCGCGCGCGATCTTATCCGACAGATCTGCGCGGCGCGAGAGGTAACGATTGTGCGGGGAGCGGTGTCGCCGGACCACATTCATCTGCAGGTGGCAGCGCCGCCGCAGTTGGCGCCGGCGAAACTGGTGCAGTATTTGAAGGGACGATCGAGCCGGATGCTGCAGGAGGAATTTCCGCATCTGCGCAAGCGTTATTGGGGGCAGCATTTGTGGGCGCGGGGATATTTCTGCGCGACGGTGGGCGCGGTGGATGAGAAGACGATCCAGGCGTACATCGAAAATCAAAAGTGGGACGAGGATGCGGAGAGCTTTAAGATCACAGCGCCCACGGAGCCTTAAGCCGGCTTCAGCCGGGAGCGCTTCAGGCGGCTTCAGCCGCAAACAGGCGACTTTCAGTCGCAATTCAACCCACCGGCTTTCAGCCGGTGGTCGTTTAGGGTAAATCATGTTTCAGTGGCTTTCCCCTTGCAGGTCTATCGCGCCGAGTTCTCAAACGGGAACCTACAGATACATTCTTGTCGCCTTCATCGCAGCGACGTTTGCGTGCGGTAAGGGAAATGCGTTGTCGAAGCGGTCTCTTGCTGACCTCGTCCCGATTTTTGCAAACGGAACCGATGGCTACACCTGTTTTCGGATTCCTGCAATCGTAAGAACTCTCGATGGCACGCTTCTGGCCTTTGCCGAAGCACGCCTGAACAGTTGTAGCGACTTTGGCAACGTGCGCATCGTAATGCGGAGTAGCCACAACGGCGGAAAGACCTGGAGCGCGCTAAAAACAGTCGCGGAGAACGGAACCCTGCAAGCCGACAATGCGGCCCCTGTAGTTGACACTCTTGATCCACAGTATCCGCACGGGCGACTTTTCCTCATCTATTCTACGGGTGACGCTCCGGAGTCTGTTGTGCTGCAAGGGAAAGGCACGCGACGCGTCTGGTATCGCACAAGTGTGGATGACGGCGCGACGTGGACTGCTCCTGTGGAGATCACTGCAAGCGTCAAATTGCCTTCGTGGCGCGACTACGCGACCGGACCTGGGCACGCGCTGCAATTGACCGAAGGAATATATGCGGGCCGCATCGTGGTTGCCGCTTATCACTCGGAAGGTCCTCCGCAACCGGTCGATCGAAGTTACCATTCCAACACGTTTTTCAGCGACGATCATGGACGCACATGGCATCTAGGCGCAACGGTAGCAATACCTGGAAGCAACGAAAGCACCGCCGCGCAAGGTCCTGATGGCGCTGTTGTCATGAATAGCCGCGACCAACGCGGCACCCACGCACGCATTCTCTCCATCAGTAAGGATGGCTCCCAGCATTGGCACTTGACGTTCGTTGCGCGCGATCTTCCCGATCCAGACTGCGAGGGCAGCATGACAAGCTGTACTCTGCCATCGAACAGGTCTGTGCTAATCTTCAGCAATGCAGGAAATCGCCTGAACAGGTGGGACCTAACGATCAGCGTGAGCATTGACGGCGGCCTGACGTGGCCCAAGCACACCATCCTCTACCCTGGACCAGCAGCCTACTCGGATATTGTCGTAATGCCGCGAGGTAGGATCGGTATTCTATGGGAGCGCGGCGACGAAGGTGGGATTGTATTTCTTGTCCGGCAAATCCACTCGCTCCTCTAGCTGTGGAGGCCAATTTGAGGTTCACCCAACATAGTTGATTTGCCTCTCTGTGAAATATCGGCCATCCGCACGAGGTAGACGCTACGCGAGTTTGCGTCCTGCCACAAGCGCGCCGCCGGGCAGTGTACGCAGCCAGACGGGTTTGAGTGGTGTAAGGCCGGCGCACTGGAGCCAGTCCTGCATGGTTTCGATCGGCCAAGTGCCGGATTCGCTCAACATTGCGAAGTAGAGATCGAGCAGGGCCGCAGCCTGGCCGCCGTCGCCGGGTGTTTTGGGCCGGATCGAGTCCAACATCACGCAGACGCCGTTCCCGCGCAGAGCCCTGGCGATCTTCTTCATGAGGGCCCGGTTTTGTTCGTCCGTGAAGTGGTGTACCAACTGCGACATAAATACGATATCGACGGTTTCTTCGCCGAGGTCGTCGGTAAGGGCGTTGCCGGGACGGTGCGATACACGATCACCCATGCCTTCTTCGGCGAGGATCGGCGCGGCTTGCTTGACGGCATCGGGCAAGTCGAGGATGACTGACTTCAGGTTCGGGTGTTTCCGGCACACACAGACCGAATAGTAGCCGTGCGATCCACCGATATCGAGCATGTTGCGGGCGTTAGGCGGGATGGGGAATCCCGAAGCGACCTCATCTGCGGCAAGTCCTGCCAGACTCCGCATTCCACGCTGGTAGGTGTTCCAATATTCCTCGCTCACCGCCGCTTCGTGCGCATGTTGTGGCTTGCCGGTGCGCACGAACTCTTCATAGCACTCAACCGTGTCCCATTCATTGAATTGAAAGAGCAGCTTGTCGCACAGATTGTTCGGCGATCGGCGCAATAACCACTTCGTGGATTTCGGCGTAAGCCCATAGCAGCCGTTCCGAAACATGAAGTAGCCACAGGCCGTCAGCGTGTTGAGCAGTTTTTCCGTCGCACCGGCATGGGCGCCGCATGTCTGCGCGATGGCTGCTGCAGTGCGCGGGCCGTCAGCCGCGGCTTCGAACACTCCCAGTTTGACTCCGGTCATAATCGACCGCGCCATGCTGAACGCTATTTGGGTTTCGAGCAACGGCGTGGGAGCCACGTTCAACTTCAGGATCAAACGTTCCATCAGGTTCTCGGCAACGATCCCAAGGCGCATCTGCCACATCCTTTCATTCCCGAGACAGAATTCTCTGTAGCATGCACAATCTTCTGCTGAAACTTGTCGTTTGGCTCGACCGGAATAACCTGCGAGCCGGTATCAGAGTCGTATTCGACCTCTCTCGAACGGGCCTATAAACTGAGGTAACGAACGTGGACAGCGATTCTTACATTTGCGGATAACAGGGCAATGCGCTCATCGAAGTGCTGGAATGGCTCCGCTAGCCCATAATGAAATAAAGGAATTCGAGTGTCTCTCCCGGACTGAACTTTGAGCAAAAACCAAAGGGTACATGAGCTTAGCTTTGGGGGATCACCCGATTTCTTTTGGAAGACGTAGCCCTGGGAACTGCGGGCGGGCGTGTCTTTCCTTATTCGGCTGGGGCCCTGGCGCTGGAACTGGAGAGTTGCAGGAGCTTTTGATAGGCAACAGCCCGCACCGCAAGCCGTTTGCAAACCCGCGTGATGGTCTCATGCGACAGCCCCTTTCCCTCAATACAAATCTGAACGGCACCTGACCGTCGGTACGACTTGCAACTTCTCATTTGTCGCAAGTACGCCAGGGATGGACCATAACAAGCCTGAGGAATCCGCCCCTGGAATGCCAATGAATGACTTGGAGATTTACCATTCGCTAGCGTAAGAAGGACAGCCAACCTCCACTTGATCGACAAATTACCCCCTGATACAAATTTGTGGGAACTTCCTACTAAAAAATCACGTAACCTTCAGCGCTGGGTATTTTCGTCATATTCAGTGTCCTGCGGAGGCTCATCGTGGATGCATCTGTCTCGGAAGTCCAGCCC
>CAZWSD010000380.1:0-3737 GCA_964636535.1 uncultured Acidobacterium sp.
CCATCAAGACAAACGGCTTCCGCTCTTTGCAGGAAGGTCAGGCAGTGCAGTTCGACGTCGTGAAGGGCCCTAAGGGCTGGCAGGCTGAGAACGTTCAGGTTCTGTAAGCGAAGGCAAAATTCAAAGAAGTAAAAGAGCGGAGGGCCCAGGCCTTCCGCTTTTTCGTGTTTTGCGGCAATGGTGATCAGGCGAAGCGCTTTTGCAGGCGGCGGCCGGAGATGTAGTAGTTGACGGCCGGAGTGATGACGAGCGAGAGGACCATGGAGACGGAGATGCCGCCGATGACGGCGATGGCCAGGGGCTGCAGCATCTGGGAGCCGGCTCCTAGGGCGAGCGCGAGTGGGAACATGCCGGCGATGGCGGCGACGGCAGTCATCATGATGGGGCGGAGGCGGCGGCGGCCGGCCTGAATCATGGATTCGCGCGGAGAGAGGCCGGCCTCGCGGAATTTGACGTCAGCGTCGAGCAACAGGATGCCGTTTTTGGAAACGATTCCGACGACCATGATGAGTCCCATGAAGGACGAGATGTTGAAGTCAGTTCCGGTAATGAGCAGCGCGAAGAATACGCCCGAGGTGGAAAGCACGGCGGACGCGAGGATGGAGATGGGCGCGGCAAAGGTGCGGAACTCAAAGATAAGCACGAGAAAGACCAGCAGCAGACCGGTGAACAGGACTACGAGGAGGTCGTGGAAGGACTTCTGCTGGACCTCGTAGGTACCGCCGTACTCGACGCGGATGGTGGGCGGGAGATGGAGTGAGGCAACCGCTTTTTTGACTCCGACTATGGCCTGCCCCAGGCTGGTGCCTTCGAGTCTTGCGGAGACTTCGTCCAGGCGCTGGAGGTTTTCCTGAAGGATTTCGGTCTGGCCGGGAAGATTCTGCACGCTGACCAGAGATCCGAGCGAAGCAGTGGTTCCCGCAGCACTGCCAAAGACAGTGTTTTCCATGGTCTGCGGTGTGGCCCGGTACTGCTTTGGAAAGCGAATGCGGATGTTATAGGGCCTGCTGTTGACGATCATGGGGGTTGGCGCGACCACGCCCTGCAGGAGAGCATTGGCGTCGATGGCCACTTCCGCCGGGGTGAACCCACTCTGGGCGGTGATTTCCGGATGAATGTGATAGATCGTCTCGGGGCTGCTGATGGTGTCGTCAATGCCGTCGAGGACGCCGACAATGCCGTGTACTTTGGAAATTCTGGCGGCGACAATAGGCGCCCAGTGGCGGAGGATTGCAGGATCCTCGCAGAAGAGCTTGATGACGACCGGCTGGGGGGCGTTGCTGAGATCACCGATCATGTCCTCCAGAGTCTGGTGGAGGTCGATATCGAGCATGGGCTCCTGCTGGGAGATTTTAGTCTGCAGTTCGTCCATGATCTGGAAGATGGAGCGGCTGCGGTGGTTGGTGAGGCGCACGGAGATGTCTCCTGTGTTGGCCTCTGTGACAGCGGCGGTGCCTAGCTGCAGACCGGTGCGGCGCGAGGTGGCGATGACTTCCGGGACCGAGTGGATGATGTGGATGACGTGGTTGATGACGCGGTTGGTTTCCTGGAGCGAACTGCCGGGCGGCATGACGTAATCGACGGTGAATTCGCCCTCGTCGAGCTTGGGCAAGAGATTGCTGCCGAGCGCATGGAAAGAGAAGTACGACAAGACGATGAGGAGCGCGGCAAAGGCAGCGAGATACCAGGGTCGGTCGAGGATGAAGTGCAGGAGTTGCTCGTAACCGTGGATGATACGTTTCATGAAACCGCCGACGGTGGCGTCTTCGGCTTCCATGAGGCGGAGTGCTTCGTGCTCGGGCGACTCGAATTCTCCGATGCCCTTTTCGGGGAGGAATGTGTCATTGCGGCGCACAAAATACTGGCTCAGGGTGGGCGTCCAGGTGAGGGCGAGCGCAAGCGAGGTAAGCAGGGCGGAGGCCATGGTGATGGCGAGCGCGCGGAAGAAGGTACCGGTGACTCCGGTGGTGAGCACGAGGGGTAAAAAGATGACGACCGGCGTGGCGGTGGAGCCGAGCAGGGGAAGTTTGAGCTCGCGCAGGGCGCTTTGAATGGCGGTGGCTCTTCCCTGCCCGGCGTCTCGATGGATGACGATGTTTTCGATGACAACGATAGCGTCGTCGATGACGAGCCCGACAGCGGCGGCGAGACCGCCGAGCGTCATGAGATTGAAGGATTCGCCGAGCAGGCGCAGGACCAGACAGGTGATCGCGACGGTAAACGGAATGACGAGTCCGGCCACGAAAGAGCTGCCCCAGTCCCGCAGGAAGATGACCAGCACGATGCTGGCCAGAAAGATGCCGATGAGGATGGCGTCGCGAACGCTGCGAATGGCTTCTTTTACGAGCTCGCCCTGGTCGTAATAGACGGAGAAATGAATGCCTGGCGGGAGCGTCTTGCGGATCTGATTGAGCTTTTTGTATATGCCGTCGGTGACGGTCACCGTGTTGGTGCCGGGTTGCCGATTGATGCTGAGCAGAACACCGGGCTTTCCGTTGGAGGTGACGATGGTGTAATTGGGTTTGACTCCGGGTCTAACGGTGGCGACGTCGCTGACGTGAATGGGCAGACCGGACGGTGTGTTTTTGATGACGATGTTGCCGATCTGGCTGGGGTCGTGAACCTGGCCGTCCACAAGATCGAGAACGAGCTTATGGCGGGTGGTGATGAGCCCGGGCGATTCAATGAGGTTGGTGCGCTGGACGGCGTTGAGAAGGTCCTGCACGGTGACGTGGGCGCGCAGAAGCTTAACGGGATCGGGGACGATGTCGTATTCAGGGACTTGGCCGCCTTGAATGAGGACGCTGGAGACGCCCTCGACGCGGTTGATCCGCGGCTTGAGAACATAGGTGGCCAACTGCCAGAGCTTGGTTTGCGGCATGGTGCTGGAAGTGATGCCGAAGGAAAGGATGGGAAAGCTGGAGAAGCGCAGCCGCTGAATGTCGACTTTAGCTCCGGGCGGCAGGGAGCCCCGCGCGCGGGACATGGCGTTGTGAACCCGTTGCAGGGTCTTGAACATGTTGACGTGCCAGTTGAAGTAGAGATCGATTTCGGCGGTGCCGCGGCTGGTGATGGAACGGACAGTTTTGAGGCCCTTCACGGTATTGACGGCCTCTTCGAGGGGCCGCGTGATGGTGACCATCATCTGGTCAATGGGCATGACTCCGTTGCTGATGCCGATTTCGACGCGCGGGAAGTTGGTGGTGGGGAAAACGGCGAGAGGAATAGTAAAGGCCGCATAAACGCCGACGACAGCCAGGGTGACGATGAGTACGACGATCGCCTTGGAGAAGACAGCAAACCAGTGGCGTTGGCCTGAGCGCTCGGGGGATGAATGCAGTTGAGAGTCGGGGTTTTCCGGAGGAAGAGTCGTCATTGAGAGACTTCCGAAGATGGCGAAGTGTCGTTGAGAGATGTGTGACCGGCGCTGACCTTGGTTTTGTCGGGCAGTCCATAAGCGCCGGTCACGATGACCTGCTGGCCGGGCTTGAGGCCGCTGAGGACTTGAATGAGGCTGCCCTGCTGGACGCCGGTGGTGACAGCCTGCGAGTTGGCGACGGAGTTGGAATCGACGACCATGACGCGGCTTCTGCCGGCGGAATTGGTGAGGAGGGCCGCATCGGGAACGACGAGGGCGCTGGGGATTTTGCGCGCCGTGATGGAGACGCTGACAGAGGTTCCCGGCTGCAGAACATTGTGTGGGTTGTCGGCCTCGACCCAGATTTCGAGCGTGGTGC
>CAZWSD010000381.1:0-3726 GCA_964636535.1 uncultured Acidobacterium sp.
CTTCGCACGCATGCGCCAGATCGCCGACAAGGTCAACGCCTTCTTCCTCGTCGATATGGCCCACTTCGCCGGACTCGTCGCCGGCGGCGCGCACCCATCGCCCGTCCCCCACGCCCACATCACCACCACCACCACCCACAAAACCCTCCGCGGCCCCCGCGCCGGCCTCATCCTCTGCGGGCAGGAGCACGCAGCAGCCGTCGACAAGGCCGTTTTTCCCGGCCAGCAGGGCGGACCGCTCGTCCACATCATCGCCGCCAAGGCCGTCGCCTTCCATGAGGCCCTCCAGCCAGACTTTGCTACCTACGCGCACCAGATCGTCGCTAACGCCAAGGCCCTCGCCGCCACCATGGCCGAAAACGGCTACCGCGTCATCTCCGGCGGAACCGACACCCACCTCATGCTCATCGACGTCTTCGCCAAAGGCATGCTCGGCTCCGAAGCCGAAGCCGCTCTCGGCGCCGCCGGCATCACCGTCAACAAAAACGCCATTCCGTACGACACCAATCCCCCGCTCAAGCCCTCCGGCATCCGCATCGGCACGCCCGCCCTCACCACGCGCGGCATGAAGGAAGCCGAAATGCGCCAGATCGGCCAGTGGATCGTCGAAGCCCTCGACCACCGCACCGATCCCGCCACCCTCGCCCGCATCCGCAACCAGGTCCTCGAGCTGGCCAACCAGTTCCCCCTCTACAACTGGCTCCGCCACGACTCCGGCGTCCTCGCAGGCTGACCTCAACCCTCTCGTCTCGATTTCGATGTCGTCCTCCCGACCGGCGCCTGGCGCGACTCATCGCCCCAGGCACAGCGGAGGAACCTGCGCTTTCCGCCGGCAGGGAAACTCTCAGGAGCCCCCCCATCACTCCCCATGTGACGCGCCTCACCGCCAGCCGCCTCCCGCCCATACCAAGCTGACCTGTAAGACACCACCCACGGAGGACCCCATGGCCGAACCTTCCGATTCCACCCAGGTCACAAAACCCGAATGCGCCAAAACACCCAGAATCAGAGTGGAAAATCACACCTCGGCAGGCTTCTTCTGGCTCTCCGCATGGCTCTTCACCATCGGATACCTGCACCTGGGCTTCTGGAAGGGCTTCTTCGCCATCCTCTTATGGCCCTGGTACATCGGCAACCACCTCAGCACCCTCGTCCATTGATCCCAAATACTCTCGCATTCCACATCGCGATTCCGAGATCCGGCAACAGCACTAGTCCGTTCCTGGCTTGCGTCCAATCGAACTGAACGCATACCCCATACCCGCGTCAGGCCCACACGCCGTTCTCCGCCTCACCCCTCCGTCCCGCCCCGCACTCGAAACATGGCCTGGATGAACCACCAGACCGTAAGCCCAATCGCCACCAGGATCGCCACCACTGGCAACATCGACGGACCCCGCTCCGGATGTCGCGCAGCTTCAACAGCGTTCCATTGCTGCCACAGAAAATTCAAAAGCAGCTCAGCCTTCAACCACCCGATCATCTCAACCGCAAGAGCTTCCAGGCGAGGCCGATTCTCCGCCGTCACCTGCACCGGGTAATTGAAAGCCGACGGAAACCGCACTACCGTCGTCAGCAACGCGTATAGCCCAACACCAATCACCGGGAGCACCAGCATCCATAGCGGCGAACCCCAGCCGTTCGGACGGCCCGCTGCATCAAAGTGAACGGCCACTCGCCCCGGCAGCCGGTCTGGCCCAAACAGCGCCAGCACCGTCAATACCACGAGCGCCACAACCGACCCAATACTGATCGCTTCCAGAATCCTGCGCATCCCATTCCTCGCCTGCGAAATCCACGCCCCACGACCGCGCCCGGCATCACTCACCAGCCTGTCCCTCAGGCCCACATCGCCAGGCGCTCACAAGCCGCGGCAGCACTTCAGTCTACGCCCCGCCTCAATTTCTCTGCCACGTCCCGCGGCATGGTGCCCCTCACTCCGCCCGTCCACGAGCGCCCTCGCGCCTGAAAGCTCCATCTTCGCTGTGAGATCATGCACCATAACATCCTCGATCGCGGGCAAAGCTCCATGCGCCAACCCACGCCTAGCCACACGTCCACCCTTCACCGCATCCCCGGCATGCGCTGGATTCACTTCCTCTACCACCTCGCCAAGGGCGTCGAATCCCGCAATGCCGCCCTCATTCTCCTTCACCCGCCGCCTGGCCTCTTCCAGCCTTACATCACCACCTCCACGGACCGCTATCCGGCCGTCTTCAACTGTCTCAAGCAGGCGCTCCGGCCTCACCCCGGCCACCCTCTCCGCATCCTCTCCTTCGGCTGCTCCACCGGCGAAGAGGTCTTCTCGCTCCGCCGCCATTTCCCCCACGCCCATATCACCGGCATCGACATCAACCGTCACAACATCGCCCGCTGCAACGCCCGCCTCCGCCGCCGGCCCGACCCCCACATCCGCTTCGCCTGCGCGGGCTCAACCACCGCCGAACCAACCGAATCCTTCCACGCCATCCTGGCCATGGCCGTCTTCCGCCATGGCCAACTCCACCAGCAACAGCCACCACCCACCTGCCGGCAATGGATTCGCTTTCAAGACTTCGACGCCTCCATCTCCGATCTCGCCCGCTGCCTCAAGCCCTCCGGCCTGCTCGTACTCCAGAACTCCATGTTCCGGCTCGAAGACACCCGCCTCAACGCCCTCTTCGCACCCCTGCCCTGCGACAGCATCCACTCAGAAGGCCCCTTCTACGGCCCGGACAATCGCCTCCTCACTCTCGCCTCTTCTCCCGCTGTCATCTTCCGCAAGCTATAGAACAGCACCGCCACCCACCCGCTATCCCATTCCCCCGTCCGATGTGTTATCGTTCCCATGCCCGGCACTGGTCGCTCTCCGGCTCCTTCTAATTTCACGCCGAACTCCCATCATCGCTTTCCTCACCCTCGCTCAAGGATCAATCCCCATGCCCCATCGCATCGCTCTCACCATCGCCCTCACCGCTCTCGCCGCTTCACTCGCCTGCCCGCCCGCCCTCGCCCAGCAAGAACCCAACACCCTCACGCCCCGGCAAATACAGCAGGGCTGGCAGCTCCTCTTCAACGGAAAAAACTTCAGCGGCTGGCACTCCTACGGCGAAAAAACCATCGGCACGGACTGGTCCATCCAGAACGGCGCCATCCGGCTCAAAAAACCGCCCCACGCCAAATTCCCCGACTACTCCGACCTCGTCACCAACGCCCAATACACCAACTTCGACCTCAAGGTCGAGTGGAAAGCCAAACCCTGCATCGACAGCGGCATCATGTTTGACGTCCACGAGTCCCCCAAATACCACCAGACCTACGAGACCGGCCCCGAAATGCAAATTGCCGACCTCGCCTGCACCGTGCCCGACAGCCGCACCCTTTACCAGCGCTCCGGTGACATGTTCGGCCTCATCGCCGACCCTTACGAGTGGGTCAGGCCCGCCGGCCAGTGGAATCAATACGAAATCATGGTCGACCACGGCCACGTCCAGTTCTTCACAGATGGCCACAAGGTCGTCGACACCCAGCTCTGGACCCCCGCGTGGAAAAGGCTCGTAGCCCACAGCAAATTCGCCGGCTGGCCCGGCTTCGCCGCCTACCACACCGGCCACATCTCCCTGCAGGGCACTGAGGACAAGGGCGCATCCCAGGTCAAGCTCTGGTTCCGCAACATCATGATCCGAAAACTCCCTTAGTCCCGCCACTCCCGGCTCGCTTCAGGGCACACATATTTTTCCCCGGGCG
>CAZWSD010000382.1:0-3719 GCA_964636535.1 uncultured Acidobacterium sp.
TCGGCTCAACACCCCCGCAATAATCTCCCCTTGCTATCATTAGGAATGGATCGCGGCTGCCGGCGCCGTTCCGGCTCTATTTCGCGTCCCCTCTTTGCAATGCGATGCCTCCACCCAGTCCACCCCCGACGCGAATGCACCCGGAAGTCGAGGCTGCACCTGTGAACACCGTGCCCTCCGGCGTCGAATCGCCAGACTCCGTGCACTCCGCCCCCCCTGCGGATCCCTCCCGTATCGCCTCCCAGCACCACCTCCAGATCCACCCTCCCCGCGCTGGCGCCACTGCGACTCTGCTCAACGACTACATTGAGCTCTTCAAGATCCGCGTCACGGGACTCGTCGTCATGACCGCCTGGGCCGGCTTCTACCTCGGCTCCATGCGCTCCGGCGTCAGCAGCATCCAGCCCTTGCTCCTCGAAGCTCTCCTCGGCATCGGCCTTGTCTCCGCAGGTTCCGCGGCCCTCAACCAGGCCATCGAGCGCAAGCTCGACGCAAAGATGATCCGTACCGCCCAGCGCCCCATGGCCGCCGGTCGCATCTCGCTCCCCCACGGCGTCACTGTCGGGCTCGCCGCCATCCTCATCGGCGGCATCGTCCTCGCTCTCTCCACCAACCCCATCACCGTCGCGCTCACGCTCTTTACCGCCTTCCTCTACACAGCCATCTACACGCCCCTAAAGCGCGTCACCACCCTCGCCACCTTCATCGGAGCCTTCCCCGGAGCGCTACCCCCGCTCATCGGCTGGACCGCCGCCCGCGGCCAAATCGAGTGGGCCGGCGTCGCCCTCTTTGCCATCCTCTTCGTCTGGCAGTTCCCCCACTTCATGGCCATCGCTTGGCTCTATCGCGAGGACTACGGCCGCGCCGGCATCCGTATGCTCCCCGTCGTCCAGCCCGACGGCTGGTCAACCGTCCTTGAAGCACTTGTTTACGCGGTTCTCATGATCCCCGTCAGTCTTCTGCCTGTTTACCTGCACGTTGCCGGTCCCATCTACGGCGCTATCGCTCTGCTGCTCGGAACCGTCTATCTGGCATACACCATACGTTTCTCAAAGACTCCCGCGGCAAGCAGGCGCAGCTACACGGAGTCCAAAATGTATGCGCGCGATCTCCTCAAGGTGAGTGTGATTTATCTGCCGCTTCTCCTAACCGCGCTCATGCTCAACGCGGCGGGCAGGCGCTGAACATTATGGTCACAGCGGCACATCATTCGCCGGCATTCAGCGGCCACCCCGAGGCTGCGCCTCCCATCGAACTCGACAGCCTCTCCCACGACTACGGCAGCCGCCTCGCCCTCGACCATCTCACCTTCCGCGTCAATCGCGGCGAAATCTTCGGCCTCCTCGGACCCAACGGCAGCGGAAAGACCACGCTCTTCCGCATTCTGTCCACCCTCATGCTGCCCACCTCCGGCACCGCACGCATACTCGGCTTTGACGCAGCCAAAGAACCCAATCGCGTCCGCGAGCGCATCGGCATCGTCTTCCAGGCACGCAGCTGCGACATCAAGCTCACCGTCGGCGAAAACCTCAAGCACCAGAGTCACCTCTATGGACTTGCGGGCAGCCACCTCAAACGGCGCATCCACGAAGTCCTTGACCGCGTCGGCCTTCTCGACCGCATCAACGACAACGTCGAACAGCTCTCCGGCGGCATGCAGCGCCGCGTCGAACTCGCCAAGGGCCTGATCCATTCGCCTCAAGTCCTGCTCCTCGACGAACCCACCACAGGTCTCGATCCAGGCGCACGCATCGACCTCTGGCAATACCTCCGCGCGCTCCGCGATGAGGAAAACATCTCCGTCCTCGTCACCACTCACCTCATGGAGGAAGCCGAGCACTGCGACCGCCTCGCCATCCTCAACACCGGCCAACTCGTCGCCCTCGGCTCGCCCTTCGATCTCAAAAGCGAAATCGGCGGCGACATGGTCACCTTTGAGGCCTCCACTCCCGAACTAGCTGCCGATCTCGGTCACCGCATCCGCACCCGTTTCGTCGTCGAGCCCACTGTGCTCGACAAATCCGTGCGCCTCGAACGAGAAGAGGGCCACCGCTTCGTCGCTCAGGTCGTTGAAGCCTTTCCCGGTCTTGTCCAAAGCATCTCCGTCGCCAAGCCAAGCCTCGAAGACGTCTTCATACAGCACACCGGCCACCGCTTCTGGACTGACAACCCCTACCAAACAGATGCTCCCGCTAAAAAGAAAAAACACTAAGGAGGATCTCCATGGCATCCATCACCACGACTCTGAACCAGCCCCATCACGCCTCTGCTCCCGGCATCTGGACGCCCGCCTACAGCCTCTGGCTCCGCGAGATCGTCCGCTTCTACCGCCAGCGCTCCCGCGTCGTCGGCATCCTCGCCACCCCCCTGCTCTTCTGGATCGTCCTCGGCTCCGGCTTCGCCAACAGCTTCCACGCCACCGGCACCTCCGCCAACTATTTGGCGTACTTCTTTCCCGGTACCATCGCCATGATCGTCCTCTTCACCGCCATCTTCAGCATGATGTCCCTCATTCAGGACCGAAACGAGGGCTTTCTTCTCTCGGTCATGGCCGCTCCCGTCAGCCGCTCCTCCATCGTCCTTGGTAAAGTCCTCGGCGGAGCCACACTCGCCGCCATTCAGGGCGTCATCTTCCTCGTCTTCCTGCCCCTGATCGGCATCCACCCCACCCTCGCCAACATCGGCTACAGCATTCTCCTCATCTGCCTCATCAGCTTCCAGCTCACCGCCGTCGGCTTCGCCATCGCATGGCCCATGGACTCACCTCAAGCCTTCCACGCCATCATTAACCTCGTCCTGCTCCCCATGTGGATGCTCTCCGGCGCGCTCTTTCCCCTGCACGACGCCTCCGGCTGGCTCCGCTACGTCATGATGGCAAACCCACTCACCTACGGCGTAGTCGCACTCCAGCAGTCGCTGCTGCACCAATCGAACGAATTCCTCAACTTGGGCGAAAATCTCATCATCACCGCCATCCTCTGCCTCTTCTTCTTCGCCATCTCATGGGCCATCGTCAACCGCCGCACCAACAAACCCGCGGCCTGAACCCACGCTTCACCGGACGAGTCATTTCCCGGCTCCCGCTTTCTGAAGGCGCCCGTCCAATCGCGACCTTCCAACCCAACTTCCTGACACCACAAGCATTCTGTTGCGACAGAGTCAATAACTATGGCCGAACCCGTCAACACCGCCCCCAGCAACTCAATCGCCGCTATAACCGGCCTCGTCATTCTCAGCATTGCCGCCATCGGCTTCCTCTGCTGGCTCCTCTTCGTCCATCACGCGGCGCCCGGCGCTTCAGACGATCTCACCCTCCTCGCGCCTCTGGAGGCCGTCTTCAACGGCGCCAGCGCCTTTGCGATCATCCTGGGCTTGCGCTTCATCCGCCGCCGCAAAATCACCGCCCATCGCAACTCGATGATCTCCGCCTTTGTCTTCTCCTCCCTGTTTCTCATCACCTACATCGTTCACCACTCCTTGCGCGGAGACATGATCTTCGCCGGACACGGCGCCATTCGCGTCACCTACCTCGCCATCCTCATTAGCCACATCATTCTCTCGGCGGTCGCCCTGCCCCTCATCCTCGTCACCTTCTTCTTCTCCCTCACCCGCCGATTTCCCCAGCACCGCAAGATCGCCAAAGTCACCTATCCACTCTGGCTGTACGTCTCCGTGACGGGAGTCGTCGTCTACGCTATGCTGACCATGTGGAGGTAATG
>CAZWSD010000383.1:0-3707 GCA_964636535.1 uncultured Acidobacterium sp.
GTAAATAGCTGGTCAACTCCTTCGTCATTGCTTCCAGACTGATGCCCCGCGTCCGCCCCGTCAGTTCCCGCACCTTCCGCTTGAAACGCAGCAGGGCCTTGGCGGCGATGCGCCGTTTCGGTTCTTCTGCGTTGGAGATGCTGAAGCCGAGGAACTTGCGTTCCGCTGGCCGCGCCACCGCGCTCTTGGATTCGTTGATCTTGAGCTTGAGCCTGCGCGTAATGAAGCGGGCGATACTCCGCTTCACCCGCTCCCCTGCCCGTTGGCTGCGAACATAATAAGATGTTGCAGTCGTCCGCGTACCGCACGAAGCAGTGCTTGCGCCGCTCCAGTTCCTGGTCAAGTTGGTCGAGCACGAGGTTCGACAACAGCGGCGATTTCACTCCCCTTACACAAAAGGTAATTTTGTCCGCTAGCCCTGCTTGGCGGTAGATTGCCGCCTTGCGGAGGGGCCTGCTGCGGGACTGAAATGCTATGGCGAATGGTGATGGTTTCGTCTCCTATCAGGAGGTCTTTCACAACCAGCCTGACGATTCTCTGCCGCTCAGTGATACTCAGCGTATCAGCAGCACCACGCAGGCGGGCAAGGAACGCGGTAAGATTCTCCGCCAAGCGCAGAAAGCCTGCTCGATCATTGGCCTGGTCGGCGAGTGCCTGCAACTCAGCACGGAGCGTCTGTTCGCGCTGGCGTAGTGCTGGCATACGCTCACGCAACTGTTCGATCGACATGAGTGCTTCCTGGTAGGCGCTGAGAAGGCGTTCGATGCCTTTGCCCACATGCACCAATTCTCTTTGCAGACTCTGCTCGCGCTTTTGGGCCGGATCGGACGAGCGCGCTGCCGCCAGCCGACGATCCAGTTCTTGCTGTATGAGCGTGGGGTCTTCCAACAGCTTGATGACCTCAGCCCAGACGATTTGATCGAGCATATCCTGGCGGATGAAACGGCCGTTATCGCAAACAGGGCCGCCCAGTTTGCGCCAACTGTCCGAGCCAATGCATTTGTAGTAGTGGATATTGCGGGCACTCGTTTTCGTCGATGTGCGCGAGAAGGCGTAGCCGCACTTCTGGCAGCTGACCATTCCCTGCACGATACTTGGCTCGATGGTGCGGCGGCGTGATCGTACTTTATTCTCCCGCAAAAGCTCCTGGGCACGAGCAAAGCAATCTTCGCTTATCAGCGCCGGCACAGGGATTTCGATCCACTCATCGCGAGGTCGTTCGTGGCCGGCTGTCATGCTGGGCGTAATCACACCCCGCCGACGCTGCGGACGGATGATGCGTGTCCGAGAAGAAGCGCGCGTCTTGCCGAAACAGGCAACACCGCGATACGCAGAGTTGCGCAACACGGCCCAGACGGTCGAGCGTTCCCACCGGGCGCTTGCTTTCCGAGTCGGGATGCCTTCGGCATTGATCCGGCGGGTAATCTCACCGATGCTGAGGCCATCCGCCGTGTACATTTCATAAATACGCGCGACCACACGAGCCTCGGCTTCAAGCACGACGTATGCAGCCGGTGCCAGGTCGTTCTTGCGGACATAGCGATAGCCATACGGAGCGCCGCTCATCACGCTGACCTCACCGGAATGGGCACGGTGTCGCTTACCGCGGCGAGACCGCTCCAGTATCTGTGCCCTTTCATACTCCGATATCATCCCCTGGAATTGCACAAGCAGTCGATCTTCCGCACTGGCTCCCTGCGGCGCTTTGACAAACTGCGTCTCCACTCCGTTGCGGGCCAGTTCCTCAATCAGCAGAATCTGGTACGCATACTTGCGGCTCAAGCGGTCCGGCGAGTATGCCAGCACAACCTGGATCTGCCCTTCAGCGGCCAGATCCCTCACACGCTCAAGCCCCGGCCGTTCCAGCGTCGCTCCAGTATAGCCATCATCTTCGAAGACCCACTCCTTGGGCACCTCCAGATCGTGCCCCTGGGCGAACTCGATCAGCGACGCCGTCTGGCTCGCTATCGTGTGCGCTTCCCGCTGTTGGTCGGACGATACTCGTGCGTAGATCGCTGCCATCCTCATGATCGAACTCCTTCACACTGCCGCCGACGGGGCGCTCCCGAATGGGTACCGGAAGACTGTAGGCTTGGGCGAGTTTTGAATCGTGTAAGCGGTCAAACAGATACTCAACGTGAACCTGAAGCAGGTCGGGCGTTGGGCACCGCTTAGCCATGCCTTCTCTGAGTGTTTAGAAACATAGTCAATGCCCGCGTCACGATGGCTCCGATGGTCAGCCCACTGCTTCTCGCATACACACGGAGAAGGCGCGCCGTTCGCGCTGGAACCTTGAGGGTGATCGGCACCGTAGCCTCGGTGACCTCGACACGTCGCTGCAGATGTGCCGCTTCCTCCAGGTATCGGTAGGCTTGACGTTCCGACAGGTCGAACTGTCCAGACAAACGCTGCATGGCCGTGGACAACGGTGTATTGCGCTGGAGCATGGCATAGGCTGCGTTCAACCGCCGAGCCTTGTCCGTTCTGGTCGATCGTGCCATTTGCCATAAACGTATTGCCTCTTAAGGCGCAAGTCAAGCACTGAGACACTACTTCGCCAACCCCTCACTACCCGTTCAAATTCAAAATTACCTTTTGTGTAAGGGGAGTGTTTTCGCCGCTGCTTGCCAATATTTTTCTGCACTACGTATTCGACCTGTGGGTGGACGCCTGGCGCAAGAAGAGTGCGCGGGGAGATGTCGTTGTCGTCCGCTATGCGGATGATAACGTGGTCGGTTTTCAATACCGGGCTGAGGCAGATCGCTTCCTGGAGGAACTCCGGGCGCGGTTGCGGAAGTTCGGTTTGGAGCTACACCCAGACAAGACGCGCCGGATTGAGTTCGGGCGTTTCGCCGAACAAAACCGGAAACAGAGAGGAGAGGGTAAGCCTGAGACATTCGATTTTCTGGGGTTCACGCACATCAGCGGGAAGGACCGAACGGGGGCTTTGCGGTAAAGCACCATACGATCGATAAGCGCCTGAGGGGGAAGCTGGAGGAAATTAAGCAGCAACTCCGAGGGCGCATGCACGACCCAGTCGCTCAAACCGGCAAGTGGCTCAAATCGGTTGTACAGGGTTACTTCAACTACCACGCAATACCGGGCAATCTCGGTAGCCTCTGCGTATTCCGCTTTCGGGTGATGCGGCTGTGGCGACACGCTTTGATCCGTCGCGGTCAGAAGCATCATCTGAACTGGGCGCGACTACGGCAACTTGAGGCCCGATGGCTCCCGCAGCCGCGTGTTCTCCATCCTTGGCCCAGCGTTCGCTTTGACGCCATTCATCCAAGATAAGAGCCTTATGCGGTAGTACCGCTCGTGGGGATCTCTGCGAGGGGTATCGGGCAACCGATATCCCTACCGCGACCCTGACAGACGCTGTACAGAAAAGCTCGTAGATGTCGCTTTCGCGATCGCCGATATGGACGCAGCGACGGGGGGAATTCAGCAGTGCCGTAGATTGTCTCAGTTCTCCAGCCAGCGGATGCTCTCTTTCTTCTCGATGGGGACACGGGTCGGATTGATTTTGCGCCTGAGCGCGTTGGCGCCATGGAATTTATCCCGGGTCCAAAACTTGATCGCCGCTAAACCCAGCGGCACTCCCTCCAGCGTTACGGCCAGACTGGAATGCATCGAAATGCCACACATGGTACGCCACCGTACCCTTCCGTTCTTGCCTTTGCGGCCGGCAAGATGCAAAATGCCGA
>CAZWSD010000384.1:0-2214 GCA_964636535.1 uncultured Acidobacterium sp.
CAGTGATAACAACCTGCGTAACTCTGTATGACTTGAGTTGCGCTTCAAGATCAGTGCTTGCAAATGCGCCCCATGTCCGTTTCGTCACGACGATATCGCAGACCTGGCGATCCAGCTCTGGAATCAGGTCGCTGAATCCCTCGGGAATCGTTGTGAAACGATGCGTTTGCTCCGTTCGACCTAGCGCGCCCCCGGCTACGTTGACAAGAACGACCGGGAGATCGTGCTGACGAAAGGCAGCCAGCAGGGCGCAGCTTCGCTCGATGACTCCCACGATTGGGTGGACAAAAGGCTGGTTGAGAATGCCTTTTTGAAGATCAACAACAATGAGTGCGGTCGTAGGATCGAGTGTTGAAAGGGGCATTTGATTCTTCTCCTCGACAGGAATTGGAATGAGAGTGGCTGGACACTACGGCTTCAGTCTTCGATGAGGCGTGCGAGCAGGTCTACGGCTGCCGCAAGCTTTTGCTGATCCCGAGCGGAGAGCTTTTTCTGGATTGTGGATGCGAGCCAATCCTGCCTGGCGGCACGGCCTTCTTTGAGCAGCTTCTGGCATTTCCGGGAGAGCGACATCAAGGTTTGCCGCCTATCGTTCGGGTCCGGAGCGCCGCTCACCAATCCGGCTTCCAGCAACGATGCGATGATGGCGCTCATCGACTGAGGACGCATGCTCTCGGCCCGGGCCAGGCTCGACACAGCCGCAGGGCCGTCCCTCTCAAGAAGCAGCAGGACGGAGACCTGCGAAGGCGTCCAATCGTTCGCTCCGCTCTGTTCGCGCAGCTTCCGCTTGAGCTTGCCGAAAACTGTGCGAAGTTCGACTGCGAGTGCAGCAGTCTGTTCGGCCCGAGAAAGAAGGGATCGTTCGTTCATCGAATACATTATTGCACTTATACAGTGTACCTGTACAGTACGACTGTAAATACTGACAAAGCGTTCGCCTCGTGAGGCCGCTCTCATGGCCGCAGACTTCGATCGGCAGCCTTATGCCTGATCCGGAGTCCCGTGGGCCAACTGCTCGATCCATGGCGAACTTCTTTTTGGCTCGCCCATCGCCGCATTCGCAACGTCCTCCCATGCCTCCCATTCGGCCAGTCGCTCGGCGTATGCGGCGCGCGCCCTCGGCAGAATCGAGTTGCCCAGCCCGAGTCGCAGTGGGGGATTGTTCGCGTCCACGAGCTTCAGGATGGCCTCCGCTGTCGCCTCCGGATCGCCGCGTTCGTGATTCGCCAGCCGCGTCAGAAACTGCTTCCGGAACTCCACGTATGGCTCGTGAGAATCGGCGATCCCTGCGGACTTGCCGAAGTCGGTAGCGTAGGCACCCGGCTCAACGATCGTCACCTGGATGCCGAACGCTTTCACCTCCTGCGCCAGCGATTCGTGGAGCGCTTCGACGGCCCATTTCGTCGCACAGTAGAAGCCGATGAGCGGCATGGCCGTAATGCCGTGGCCGCTGGAAACGCCGAGAATGTGACCGCTCCCCTGCTGCCGCAGCAAAGGCAGCGCTGCTCGCAGCACTCGAACCATGCCAAGGTAGTTCGTATCGAACAGGCCGCGAATCTGCTCGTCGCTTGCCTCCTCTGTGGCCGCGAGCAGACTTCCGCCGGCGTTGTTGACAAGAACGTCCAGCCTGCTGAAGTGTGTGTACGCCTGCTGAACGACCTGCTGTACCTGCGCTGGATTCGTGACGTCCAGTTCCAGCGGCAGAACAGCATCGCCGAACTGTTGCTTCAGGTCAACGACATCGGCGAGTTTGCGGGCGGTCGCTGTGACCTGGTCGCCCCGTGTGAGCGCAGCCTCAGCCCAGATGCGCCCGAAACCGCGCGAGGCGCCCGTAATGAACCATGTCTTCTTCATATTGATTCTCCTGTAGCTTTCGGCTTACGCGTTGAGAAACGCAGGCCTGAGGACTTCCTCGCACCACTGCCAAAAGCTGGTGGGAGTGGAGTTCTCTGGCGTGCGCGGGACGGAGTTGTCCATGCCATTGTCCTTGGCGGCTGCCATGTCCAGAAGCCGTTGCGCGAAATGTTCGCTGGCGCCAAAGCGAATCAGCTGCGCCTTGTATTCCTCAGCCGGAACCTGGACATAGCGGATCGGCTTTTCGAGAACGGCGGTCATGATCGATGCCATATCGTCGAGGGACAGGTCCTCGGGTCCGAGCACCGCGACGCCACCCTGACCGGTCCATGATCGATCCATGAGCAGTTGTGAGCCGGT
>CAZWSD010000384.1:2224-3706 GCA_964636535.1 uncultured Acidobacterium sp.
CAATATCGCGCGTGGCGACATACGGCACCCTCACATCGGGACGGGAAGGGAAAAAGAACCTGCTCTGATGACGGAGAGAATCCAACTGCCTGAGCATGTTTTCCATGAAGCCGGGACACCAGAGAGCGCGAAAATCGACCCCGGTTCGCTCAATTTCCTCGTCCTTTGCGAAAGAGTCTGTGACAAGTCCGCCATCGAGGGGAAGGCCTCTGCCCAGTGCGGATACAGCCACGATCCGCTGTACTCCGCGTGCCTGGACAGCGCGGGCGGCGGGCTGAGCAAAGCGGAGGTAATACTCTTTGACGTCGGTGGTGGCGAAAGAAGGAGGGACTACCAGGAAGAGGCTCTCGGCACCGTCGAGGGCGCGCAGGAGCACGTCTTCGTCGTCGCTGGAACCTTGTACGATTTCGATTTTGGTCCGGGTCTCGGGGGCAATTCTGGCGGGGTCGCGTGCGATGACGCGCACGGCCTCGTCAGCGGAGAGGAGCTCGCGAACGACCTGAGAGCCGATTTGGCCGGTTGGTGTTGTGACGACGATCATGAGATTCTCCTCGAATGTTTCGGTGAAGGATTGCTTCCGTGAAGGTTTAGTTCTGGGAATACTGCATGTTGCCGAGATCGGTGAGAAGGGTGGGGCCGGTAGGGTTCCATCCGAGCTTCGCGCGAGTTTGCGCACTGGAGATATGAGCGTCCCTCCCCGCAAAGAATCCGAGGAATCCGAAATGCTCCTGGGCCTGTTCCTGTGCGATGGAAATGACGGGCATGTTCAGGCCGCGGCCGATGGCGGTGGCGATGTCTTTGAGCGCCACGCCCTCTTCGGCAACGGCGTGGTACCGGGCTCCCGCCGTCCCCTTTTCCAGAGCGAGCCGGTAGAGCTGCGCGACATCTGTTACATGCGCGGCGGGCCACCGGTTGGCTCCATCGCCGATGTACGCGGAGACACCCTTTGCGCGCGCGATCGCGATCAGGGGCGTGACCAGACCCTGCTTCACGGTGTCGTGGACCTGCGGCAAGCGCATCACCGAAGCGTTTACACCGCGCTCCATAAGTGCGACAGCCGTTGCCTCGGATACGCGAGGAAGGGAGGGGGAAGAAAGCGGTGGATCATCCTCGGTGGCGGCGCGGCCCTCGGCCACTCCCACTCCGGAGCTGACGAGGAATGGACGGCTGCTGCCGTGCAGCACGGCGCCGATGGCCTCGATGGCGCGCTTGTCCAACTCGCAGCTTTCGGCAAACCTCGACCAGTCGTGCCGGAAGGCGGTATGGATGACTGCGTCGGAGTTGGCTGCCCCGCGGCGCAGGCTGGTCAGGTCTTCCAGATCGCCGCGCAGAACCTCGCAGCCCGTCGCCGCCAGCGCTGCCGCTCCCGCATCGCTGCGCGCGAGACCGAGTACCTGATGGCCAGCGCCAATCAACTCGCGGACGACCGCCGAACCGATGAAACCTGTAGCTCCTGTAACAAAAACACGCATCTCAGACTTC
>CAZWSD010000385.1:0-3693 GCA_964636535.1 uncultured Acidobacterium sp.
GTCGCATACGGCGACAAGGGCGTAGGGACCAACCACACGCTGCCGACCGGGCAAGCGGCACGATATACAGGCGGTCTGTGGGCCGGAAAATTTATCAAGACGGTGACGTATCAACGCCTGAGCGCCGAAGCAAGCCGTCGTATTGCCCCGGCGATGGGCCGACTCTGTCATATGGAGGGCATGTTGGCGCATGAGAGCACCGCCACCGTGCGCTATGACCGGTACGCGCCAAGGAACGCGAAGTAGTTCGTCTAATTGCCCCAATCATCTATCTCAGCCTCGCGGCTATGGTGATGAGGGGTTCGCTATACCGACCGAAAAAAACAAGGCAGGTAGGGAGGAACCAGATGACGGAAGATGCGAAGCATGGCCGACAGAGCCGTCGGAGCTTTCTGAAGCGCACCGCGGTCAGCACCGCCGCATTAGCGGTCGCCCCATCCCTGGCCATGGCGCCGCGAACGGCCCATGCCGCCAAGCTGTCGCTCGACGGAGTGCACGTCGAAGCGGCGAAGCGGGCGAAGGAGCTTGCGGGTACCAAGCCGGTGACGCTTACGATTCTTGAGCCCTCCGGCTCGCTCGGAAATATCAAGCCGGTCGCCGACCGGTGGAAGGCAGATACTGGCATCGACATCCAGTACGTCGAGGTGCCGCTTGATCAGATCAACCAGAAGGTCTTGCTTGAGGCAGTCTCGAAGACTGGTGCCTTCGATATTGCGCTCCCCGCGAGCTTCGGCATCCCCGATCTCGTCACGTCGGGCATTTTGGTCAACCTCGACGAGCTGGCTGAGAAATACGAGCCGGAGGATTATCAGAAAGATTATCTCTACACGATCGCCAATTATTACAAGGGCAGCCTCTACGGCTACGAGACGGACGGCGACGCATATGTCATGTTCTATCTCAAGGACTGGCTCGACGATCCCGAGGAGAACAAGAAGTTCGCCGACAAGCACGGCTATAAATTGAAGGTGCCGGACACGTGGGAGGAACTCGACGCGATGATGGCGTTCTTCCACCGGCCGGATCAGAAGCGGTTCGGCGGTGCTCTCTACCGCACGCAGTTCTTCATCGCGTGGGAATGGTGGGTTCGGTTCCACGCGAAGGGCTATTATCCGTTCGACGACAACATGAAGCCGCAAATAAATAACGACGCCGGAGTCAAGGCGCTCGAGGAGCTGGTCGCCGCGTCCAAGTTTCTTTATCCGGGCGCGCGCACCAATGGGTTATTCGAGAACTTCGAAGCATTCGGACAAGGCGACAAGTTCTGCAACATAGGCTGGGGCGGGACGCAGAAATTCCTGAACAGCGACAAGTCGAAGGTTAAGGGGAAGATGGCGTTCGGGCCCATGCCTGGCGGCATCGTGAAAGGTGAGCTGCTGAAGACGCCGTACTTTAACTGGGGTTGGAACTATGTGGTCTCAAGCGCGTCGAAGCAGCCCGAGATCGCCTATCTGTTCACCCTTTACGCCTGCAGTCCCACAATGTCGACCCTGGCCGTCCGCGACGTGGACGGCTACTTCGATCCGTTCCGGAAGGTGCATTACAAGGACCCGCAGATCATCCAGAACTATTCAGCGCCATTCCTAACGGTACACGAGGCGGCGATGCGTGATAGCATTCCAGACCTCTATCTGCGCGGCCAAGGCGAATATTTTGACATCCTGCGTGTCAACGTGCAGGCGGTAGATGTCGGCGAGAAGAAGCCCAAGGAGGCGTTGGACGAGGTCGCCACCAAGTGGGAAAGCATCACCCGCCGGATGGGTAAGCAAAGTCAGATCGTGCAATGGCGGTTCCTTAAGAACAACTACCCGCAGGGGATTCGCAACCGGCTCGTCTGATATCCAACAGGGCGCAGGGTGGCGGGTTTGCGCCCGGCACCCGCCCCAATGGACAACTGTCAACAGATGGCGGAAGAAGCACGGGGCACGATCGCCCCAGAGATCGACGGGGTCACGCAAAGCCGCTGGCGGGGCTGGCGGGTACCGTTCAACGTGGCGCTGGCGTTGCCGGCCCAGATCACGGTGGCGAGCGTGGTGCTGGTGCCGACGCTGATCGTCGTATGGCTCAGCCTCACGGACTGGCAGCCGACGGAGGGAATCCCCTGGTATCAGGCCGGATTCAATTGGCTCTGGAATTATTACGACCTGTTCCATGACGCGCGGTTCATCGCCGCCGTGCTGCGCACGCTATTCGTCGTCGTCGTATGTATGACAATGGAATTTCTGCTGGCGATGGGACTCGCCCTACTGTTCCTCGACGAGTGGGCGTGGCGGAAGATCGCGGTCAGCGTAATCATCCTGCCCATGATGGTGGTGCCCGTAGATGCCGCTAATTCCTTTTTTATGATGTTCAACGATCGTGGCCCCATTAACTACCTGATCTCCCTGATCATCGGGCGTCCGTTCGAGTTTGGTTGGCTCGCCGATCCCACCTGGGCCATGCTGCCGATCATGCTGTCGGAGATTTGGCAATGGACGCCGCTGATGTTCCTTCTGGTCCTCACCGGTCTCATGAACCTGCCGGAAAATCAGGTTCGTGCTGCGTACGTGCTCGGTGCATCGCGCACGCGCATCTTCCTGCAGATCATGCTTCCTCTGCTGACCCCAGTGATCATCGTCGCGCTGTTGGTACGTAGCATCGAGACATTCAAGATATTTGACCCGGTCTACATCCTGACGCGGGGCGGACCCGGCGCCGCGACGGAGACCATATCGATGTTCATGTACAACGGGGCATTCGTCTATTTTCGCATCGGCTATATCGCCGCGGCCGCCCTCATGGTCCTCGTGGTCATCGTCGCGATCTGCCTTGGCCTGTCACGACCCCTCAAGCGGCATCAACGGTAACGCACCATGCTCGGTGAAGAAAAAGTATGGGTGAGATGGTTGAAGCGCGCTGCCGTACTGATGGCAATGGTGATCGCCTTTTTTCCAATTTTCTGGCTCGTGTCCACGTCATTCAAGCCCAATGAAGAGTGGCAGCGGTCCCCTCCAGTGTGGATCAGCAGCCAGCCGACGCTGCAGAACTATCGCATCGTGTTCGCGCCCAAGGCGGCGCAGGAATTTGCTGCCAAGCAAAGAGGCTCCATAGACTACAAGGTTTCGGGCAGCGCCTGGAAGGCGTTTGGCGATTCCGCGATCATCGCGCTCGGCGCGACGTTTTTGTCGGTGTTGTTCGGTACGCTGGCCGCGTATTCGATCGTCCGCTTCCACACTGGTGGTGACAACTATCCGTTCCAGTTTCTCACCGTGCGAATGTTTCCCCCGATCGCCGTTGTAGTTCCTATGGTGGTGCTGTTTTCGACGCTGCGGCTGTCCGATACATATACCGGCCTGGTCCTCGCCTATACTGCCTTCACACTGCCGTTCAGCATTTGGATGATTCGGAGCTTCATTGAGGAAGTCCCGGAGGAGCTTGAAGGCGCGGCCATGATCTACGGCATGCGCCCCTTTGAGGCGTTCCTGAAGGTGACGTTCCCGCTAATCCGCGGTGGCGTTCTCGCCACGGCATTGTTCGTCTTCATTCTGAACTGGTCGGAGTTCCTCTTTGCTCTTACGCTGACCACCGGTCGAATTGTTACGGTGACGCTGCAGGTTGCGAATTATGTATCGGCCAGTTCCGGCAAACTTTATGGGGTGCAAGCGGCGATGGGGACCATTTCGACGCTTCCCGTTATTTTCTTTGGATATGTCA
>CAZWSD010000386.1:0-3678 GCA_964636535.1 uncultured Acidobacterium sp.
TCGTGAGTTTTCGGCAGGGGTGCGTGACGCGATTTAGCTGACCTTGTTACGTTCAATCAGCCGGCGAGGTTGGCTGCTATTGAGCAGGAGAAACAGCGCATCGCCGATCCCCGAGCCAATCGTGCAACTGCAACGCCAACTGGATCAGTTCCGAGGCAGCCATCCGCCTCGGACCAGGCTGCCGGAGTCGCTATGGCAGTCTGCGGTGGAGCTTGCGCGGCAACACGGCTTGTATTTGGTGGCTCACCCGCTGCGGCTGGACTATATGCAATTGAAGAAGCGGCTGGACGGAGTTGTGAAAGCGACGAGAAAAGCAGCCTCGCCGGCGTTTGCGGAGCTGATCAGTTCACATTCGGCCATGGTTTCGGAATGCGTGGTTGAGTTCGAGTCTCCGATGGGCGGTAAGATGCGCATTCAGTGGAAAGGTTCCTCGACACCTGACTGGGCAAGCCTGCTTCGTGCGTGGCGGGAAGCGGAACGATGATCCATATCGCGGCGCAGATGCGGGTGCTGGTGGCGATCGAGCCAGTCGATGGAAGGAAAGGGATAGATTCACTTGTCCGCGTTTGCCAGGAGAAGCTTTCTGAGGATCCGATCGGCGGCTGTGTTTTCGTTTTTAGAAGCCGCAGGGGAACGTCGATACGCGTGCTGGCCTATGACGGTCAGGGGTACTGGCTGGCGCAAAAGCGTCTTTCTCAAGGACGGTTCACGTGGTGGCCGGACTCGAACTCAGCCGCCAAGCGTCTGGAGGCTTACGAAGTGCAGTTGCTGATGGTGGCTGGCGACGTTTCGCGGGCCCGTGCGGCGCCGATGTGGCGGCGCGTGAGCGATCTGTCGTAGAAATCGCAACGGGCATGCATTTTTCCTTGCGTTCCAAAAAATGGCAGGTTCATACTGCTCCCAATGAGCCAGCTTCGATATCGTGGGCGGGAGATTCGAGAGGAAGACATCCTCCATATACGCGCGCTGATCGAGCAGTACCCGAAGGAAAGCCGCCGCAAGCTGTCGGTCAAAGTATGCGAAGCCTGGCAGTGGTGTCAGGCGAATGGCGCGTTGCGCGACATGGTGTGCCGGGACATGCTGCTGATGCTGGAGCGGGCTGGGCAGATCGCGTTGCCGCCGGTCAGTTACGTGCGGCATAATCCGCTGGCACACAGAGCCCGGCCGGAGCCGGTGCCGATCGATAAGACCCCGATCGAAGACGCGTTGCGCAGACTGCAACCGCTCGAGTTCGAGCAGGTGCGGCGAAGCGCAGAGGAGCCGTTGTTCAACAGCCTGATGGAGGAGCATCACTATCGCGGCTATGAACAGCCGGTTGGAGAGCACCTGAAGTATCTGGTGTGGGCAAAAGGGCGTCCCATCGCATGCCTAGCCTGGTCATCGGCTCCGCGCCACATCGGCAGCCGCGATCGCTACATCGGCTGGGATGCCGCGGCGCGGCGATGATCGCCCAGCTCAAGTACGGCGCCGGGACTCCGTTCAACCGGTTGGAGCAACTGGAAGGCCAGTTGGGCATCCCGCTTCCCGCGGCCACTCAGTGGGAGATCGTCGAAGAAGAAGCGCAGGTGATCAAACCGGCGCGGGATGAGTTGATCCGGCAGGCGGCGCAAGGGTCGGTAGTTCATAACGACGACACCGGCATGCGCGTGCTCATGCTGAAGCGCGACCCCAAGGACGAGCGCACCGGCGTGTTCACCAGCGGCATCGTGTCTGTCGATCAGGGCAGGAAGATCGCGCTCTACTTTACTGGCGGCCGTCATGCTGGCGAGAACCTCGCCGAGGTGTTGAAACAGCGGAGTGCGGAGCTGCCCAGCCCGATCCAGATGTGTGATGCGCTGTCGCGCAACGCTCCGAAGCTGTCCGCGGGCGTGGAGATCCTGCTGGCCAACTGCCTCGCCCATGGACGCCGGCAGTAAAGTAGAAGTCGCGGAGAACTTCCCCAACGAATGCCGCTATGTGCTGGAGCTGCTGGGGCAAGTATATGGTCACGATGCCGAAGCGCGCGAGCGCGGCCTGACGCCGGACTTTCGACAGCGCTTCGTCGTTTCTATCTGCGGGCCGCCTCGACGACAGTTCGTCTGGCTCGAACGGCGGCGGCGAGTTCCTTGAGCAGCGAATAGGTCACAGGCCAGTCGATACAACCGTCGGTGATGCTTTGTCCATAGACCAGCGGCTGTCCGGGGACGAGAGGCTGGGTTCCCGCCACCAGATTGCTCTCAATCATGGCGCCGACGATGCGGCGGTCGCCTTCCGCAATCTGCCGCGCCACATCGTGACACACGATGGCCTGCCTGGTGTAGTCCTTATTGCTGTTGGCGTGGCTACAGTCGATCATGATGCGCGGCTGGGCGCCCGCCTTTTCCATCTCCGCCGCAATCTGCGCCACGCTTTCCGCCGTATAGTTCACCGTCTTTCTGCCGCCGCGCAGAATGATGTGGCAATCGGGATTTCCGGTGGTGACGAAAATGGCGGACTGGCCGTATTTAGTGTGTCCCAGAAAGGTGTGGGAATGCGCGGCGGACAGGACTGCGTCGATTGCGACCTGTACATCGCCGGAGGTCGCGTTCTTGAAACCCACCGGGCAGGAGATCCCGGAGACCAGTTGGCGGTGGACCTGGCTCTCGGTCGTTCGTGCTCCGATGGCGCCCCAACTCACCAGGCCGGCAATGTATTGGGGCGTCATCATGTCCAGGAACTCTGTTCCCGTTGGGACGCCCATCTCGGCCAGGTCCAGCAGGAGATGCCGCGCCAGGCGCAGGCCATCGTTGATCTTGAAAGACCGATCGAGATAGGGGTCGTTGATCAGCCCCTTCCATCCTATCGTCGTGCGAGGCTTCTCGAAGTACACGCGCATGACGATGCGCAGGTCGCCGGAAAACTCCGCAATGGCGGCCTTGAGCAGGCCCGCGTACTCGCGCGCGGCCTTGGTGTCGTGAATGGAGCAAGGGCCGGCCAACACGAGCAACCGAGAATCGCGTCCGCCGAGAATGTCGGAGATTTCGCCGCGGGCATCGTAGATCGTGGATGAGGAAGCTTCGGTGAGGGGAAGATCTTCCTCCAGGAAGGCAGGGGGGAGAACAACCTTAGTCCATTTGATACGAATGTCATCTGTAGCGTGGAACATGGCTCCCTTCCTGACGGCGCACAACCCGAACCGAGAAAAAAACCAGCGGGCGAAATCGGCACGTTCTTTTTCAAATCTAACAGGCATTCGGCGTGGCGAGGCCGCGCCGAAACGGGTTGGCCAGATCGGTCCAGCCATCGTTGTCGATATTGATGCCCGCCAGTCCCCAGCCGAGAGTGGCGTCCCAAATCGGAAGCGGGGCAGGACTGGAGGTCGCATCCCGCAATACCAAAGCTCGACCGATCCGATTCTCCAGCAGGACGGCGCTACCCTTCAGTCTGTGCATGGGGAGTATGTTCTTCAATGCCCGATATCGCATTATTTATACGGCGATCAATAAAACGCGAACCTTTAAAGCATTTCTCCTGTTGCTGCTATAGAGGGAAGATACGCCCTCTTTCATTCCATGGTGTTTATTGAGTTTATCCCCCTCGTTTGGAGCGGGGAGCCACGTTGAGAATGTCGGCCGATAGCGCTGCGTGCTGCGTGGCTGCTTCACCACCCGGCACGCCGTCCAGGCCCTTCAGCGATCCGCATCCATCACGCAGCGAAAC